>JALDXM010000146.1:0-6104 GCA_032155085.1 Actinomycetota bacterium
AGCGGTTGGCGTGCTCCTCTTACCGGCTGCACTTGCCGTGCTGGCATTCGGTCCCTGGACTGAACGTCGGGTGTTTGCCGAGGCGGCAGCCGCGGAAGCGGTGCGTGCCGCGGTGATCCAGATCGACATCTCGGCGGGGAGCCAGGTCGTGACGGACATGGCGGCCAATCACGGGCTTGGACCCGACTTGGTTCGCATTTCGTGGTGCGGAGCCGCCGAGTCTGGCCCAAGTGATGTAGTCGGACCGTGCACGTTCGACCGAGGGTCGGTCGTGGCCGCGGAGGTCGAAGTCTGGGTTCCGCTGATCGCGACGCCATGGGGCGAGGTGGGCGGGGTGTGGGTCGGAGCCTCCCACTCGGAGCTCGTCGATTTGTACCGGAGTCTCCCTTGAGGTCCGAGCGAGGCTCGGTCACCCTGTGGATGCTGGGCCTGTCTCTCTTGCTGCTCCTGTTCGGTGGTCTGGCTCTCGACTTCTGGCGGGCCCTGGCCCTGCAACGAGAGCTGGCCGCGATCGCCGATTCGGCGTCGGTAGCCGCAGGGTCCGGCATCGACGAGGAGCATTATCGGGCCACCGGCGAGGTTCTCATCGACGCGGATCGGGCATCTGACATCGGCACCTCCTACGTCGCGTCGCAAGACGCCACTCTGGACCAGCTGATCATCACCACCGCTCCGGATGGTTTGACCGTCTCGGTGCTCGTCGTCGATCGCCTCGAACTAGGTCTGATGGGGGTGTTTGTCGATCAGACTGCGCCGCTGACTGTCACAGCCGAGGCCACCGCGGCCCCTGTTCTGGTCCCCTGAGCCAGAGTTCGCACTGGGACTGCTGTCGATTAACCTTGTTCCTTACCCCGCATCGCCTTCGGGTGTGCGCGTTCGGGGGTGGTGTAATAGGTAACACGGCAGGTTCTGGCCCTGTTATTGAGGGTTCGAGTCCTTCCCCCCGAGCCAGGGCCGGCGTAAGTCGGCCCCAACCTGGTCCCGTCGTCTAGGGGTCGAGGACGCCGGCCTCTCAAGCCGGAAACGCCGGTTCAAATCCGGTCGGGACTGCCAGTGACTTAATGAGAGGCCGTTCTACGAGCCGCCCAGGATCCGATCTCAGGCGCGTAACGGGCCAACATTTCGATCCCGAACTCCACCAAGTCCTCTACCCGCTGCCCCTTGGGATGCGCTGTTGACCACAGCTCGAGATTTTCGATCCTGTTGTCCATTCGATCTCCGTTGCGGTGATGAACAACCTCGTCGGGCCGTAGAGCACGCCCGAGACGCTGAGCCATGACCAGTCGATGCTGTCCGATCCGCTTGGCTCCGCCCACCAACCATCGCATTCCACGAGGAACAGGAACAACCCAATACCCGTGGTTCACATGACCGTCACCTGCGACGGTGCGAACCGGTCGGTCTGCCTGTGGGTCGCCGGTGTCCAGGAATCTCCTGTAGTGGGCCGGGCAATATCCGAGCGCCTTGTGGGCTCTGCCGCAACCCGGAACAGAGCAGAGGCGACCCGAGAACCTCAAGGGTTCGTCGCCCACGTCTCCGTGCCGCAACCAGCGCTGATAGTGCCCGTGACAGAGATCCCTGGCATCGACTGCCTTGTCACATCCGATCACCGAGCACCTGCGTCTCTCCTTCATGGAACCTGGAGGTCCAACCTCGCCAGTCCGAAGCACGCGGCGATAGTGCATCTGACAGAGGCCTCGGGTGAAGGCGAGGCGTTCGCAACCCACGACCGTGCATTCCCTCATGGTTCCAAGGTACGGGCCGTGTGGGACAGAAACTCGGTGCCAGTAACTTCCGATCGTGGCTCCAAGCACCCCGCCGATCAAAGTCGATGTCTGGTCCGATGTCGCCTGCCCGTGGTGCTACATCGGCAAGCGAAACCTGGAGGCAGGCATGATTGCCTTCACTGCCACCGAGCACGCGGTGCCCGTCGAGATCGAGTACCACAGCTTCGAATTGGCCCCGGACACACCGGTCGAATTCACCGGGTCGGAGGTCGAGTTCCTGATGAATCATCGGGGAGTGTCGGCCGAACAGGCCCGGTCCATGATCGACCGGGTGGTCGGCATCGCCCGACACGCCGGTCTCGACTACGACTATGACTCACTGCAGCACACCAACACGATCAAGGCGCACCAGCTCCTCCATTATGCCAAGGAGCACGGGCTCCAGCTCGAGATGAAGGAGCGTTTGTTGGGTGCCTATTTCGTCGAGGGTCGGCACGTGGGTCGAATCGAGGATCTGGCCGATCTCGCCGCTGAGATCGGACTAGACCGTGCCGACGTGATCCGGTCGCTCGAGGCCGATGAGTACCTGGATGCGGTCGGTGCCGACATGGTCCAGGCGCGGCAGTACGGGATCAACGGGGTTCCGTTCTTCGTAATCGACAGCCGCTACGGCATCAGCGGAGCCCAGCCACCAGAGGTCTTCGTCGAGGTTCTGTCCCGAGCCGCTGCTGATCGCGCCGAGCAACCGGCCTGAGATCAGACGCTGGCGATACCCGCCTTTGCTCGCTCCACCGGCGGGGCGGCGCAGTTGCAATCGTTGAGAGCATCCTGAGCCGGGCGGGTGTGAAGCCACATCGCCACGATCATTGGGATGAAGACGATCAGGTTATAGACCAGGTGCAACTCCGGGCGGGGGATGAAGGGCTGCAGGAAGCTGGTCGGGACCGGTGACCCGAACAGGTTGGTCCCGACGATCGCCTGGATCTGCAGCGTGGTGTGCTCGACCAGATGCCAGCCCTGAATGATGGTGGAAGCGAGCCACCAGCCGCGGGCGGCACCGCGGAAACCTGGCAGTAGGAGCACCAGGCCGGTGAACATGATCAGGGCATACCCGAAGTGCATGACCTCGGACTTGACCAGCCAAGGAAAGACATAACCCAGGGCCCCCAGAGCCTCCGGCCGCGGCATCTCCACGATCCAGATCTGCGCCGCCTGGAACAGATGCTCTATCCAGTGCAGGACAACGATGGCCAGGTAGATCCACAACGCCCGCTCATGCCAAGGCCCGTTCAGCTTCTGGATGAAGCCCATCTCCGCGGTCTGCTCCGACGTTTTGACCATTCCTCTGTCCTCTCTGTCAGCCCTCTAAGCCCACGTTTCGGTATGTGATAGGCCGCCGCCATGCTTGGGCAGTCCTACCCCCGATCCACCAGGCCACGGCGGTGGCGAGGAAGATAGATATCGCGATCAACGCGCGCATCGGCAAAACGGACGTGAGCGGGGGCGGGATCACCACGCTGGGTGCGCTCCATGCATCTTCCCCCTCGGAGATGGTCACCGAGACGACGTCGTCCGGCTCGACTCCGGTCATCGTCTCCCACGCCCCGGGGGTGGTCAGTGACGGCATCACGTGGACGTTTTCTGAGCCCACCTGAACCGACACAACGGTGCCCTCGTCGGGCATCTCATCGTCGAACATCACGATCAGATGGGGGATGATCGCCGAGCCCACATCCGGATAGACCTGCCACAGCGACAGGGTGTAGGGGCCGACCTCGGCACGTCTCAGCAGTGGACGGGCGTCGTGATCCCCGTGCGCCATCGCCGGCATTGCGAGAGCCATCGCCGCTAGCAACGCGATCAAACGAATCGCCGATCTCATTGCATGCATTCTGCCCATATCGCCGGCCATCCCGCCAACGGCACGCCCTAAGCCCCCATTAAGAATCGCACGTAGGGTCGGCATGGGTGACCGTTAGGGGAGGGGATCATGCGTGCGAGAGACTTCATTTTGTTGGGCGTTTTGCTCGCTGGGGTGTCCTGCGCCAGTAATGCCGAAACTACGACGACATTGGTGCCGGGCGACACCACCACGTTTGCCCAGCAACCGACGACTGCCGCCCCGACGATCGAGACGACGACGAGCGCGGCGGGCGAAACATCAACTGGGCTCGAATGTGCCTTGGTGCCGCCCGATATCGTCGCCGCGGCCTTTGACGCGACCTCTGCCAGCGGGGAGCCGGGCACCGCCCGCAATTGCACCTTCACGCTCGTCGACGGTCTGGTCCCAACCGTCGAGGTCTTCCACTACGGATCCTCCACAGATTGGGACGGGGTCAAGGCCGGGTTCGATCAGAACCGGGGTGGGGTGACGGAAGTCCCGGGAGTCGGCGACGAGGCCTTTCAACCCAACGACGTCGGGCCTTACGAGATCGTGGTCAAGTACCTCGACATCATCTACTCGGTCGCCGTGCAGAGCGGGGGCGGTGGTCCCGAGGTGGAGGCGGCCATCCTGGAGCTCGCCACCAGCATCGCAGGCGGCTGATCGCTTTCTCCGTTCCCGTAGGCCGATTGCGGGCCTACGTACCTCAGGTAAGCGGTACCTACAATCCCGGCCCCCTGTGTCGGATCTCATCCTGTACGCCGCGCTCGGCGCGGGTTTGGCCGCTCTGTTGCTCGCCGTCGCTCATGCGCGGGCCGTCTTGGCCGCCCCTCGCGGCAATCAGCGGATGGTCGCGCTGTCCGATGCGATCAAACAGGGGGCGATGGCATTCCTGCGCCGCGAGTACATCTGGGTGGCGGCTTTTGTCGTCGTCATGGCAACCCTCATCGCCGTCCTACTCGATTGGGGACGCCCCTGGGGAGTCGTGGCGTACGTCTTCGGAGCTGCTCTCTCGGCAGGCGCCGGCTATTTCGGGATGCGCTTGGCCACCCAAGCAAATTCGCGGACCGCGGAGGCGGCCCGCACCGGTGGGGTCGCAGCTGCACTCCCGCTGGCCTTCCGCGGCGCCGCGGTCATGGGGTTCAGCGTCGCAGGGCTGGGGCTGATCGGGGTAATTGTCGGCTACGTCACTTTCCGGATGCTGCTCGACCTCGATGAGTGGCCGGAGATCATCACTGCAATCGCCCTCGGTGGCTCCTCTATCGCCCTATTCGCCCGGATCGGCGGCGGCATCTTCACCAAGGCAGCGGATGTCGGCGCCGATCTGGTGGGCAAGCTGGAGGCCGGAATCCCCGAGGACGATCCCCGCAACCCGGCGGTGATCGCCGACAACGTGGGAGACAACGTGGGAGACGTCGCCGGAATGGGCGCTGACCTCTTCGAGTCTTACGTCGGCGCATTGGTGGCGCCGGTCTTTTATGCGGCGTTGGTCTTCGGTTCTGCGACATTCGTCGAGGAGGCGATTGTTTTCCCCCTCGCCGTCGGTGCCCTGGGCATGCTCGCCGCCATCATCGGCTCATTCCTGGTGCGGGTTCGGGGCGACGATCCCGGCGGAGCCTTGCGTATTGGCACCAACTTCGCCCTGATCGCGACCGCCGTTGGTGCTCTCGGCCTCGCCTACTGGCTCTTCGGGGAAGCGGTCGACAACCCCTTGGGCATCTGGCTCGCAGTCCTCGCCGGGCTCGTCGTCGGTTGGCTGGTGGGCAAGATCTCCGAGTGGTTCACATCCGATGACCACAAGAAGGTCAAGGAGATAGCCCGGCAATCACAGACCGGCCCGGCAACGGTGATCATCTCGGGTATCGCCGAATCGATGAAGTCCGCTGCCTACTCGGTGATCGTGCTGGCCGGCGGCCTGGGAGCGGCCTATTACGCCGGGGACTGGGCCTTGGGGGACGGTGGCGGAGTCTATGGAGTGGCCATCGCCGCCATCGGCGCGCTCGCCACGGTCGGCCTGATCACCTCTGTGGACGCCTATGGCCCAGTTGCTGATAACGCAGGGGGGATCGCCCGGATGGCGAACCTGCCTGCGGAGGTCCGGGAGGTGACCGACACTCTCGATTCGTTGGGCAACACCACCACGGCGGTGGCCAAAGGATTCGCCGTTGCCTCGGCGGGCGTCACCGCGCTCGCCCTCTTTGCCACGTTCACCGAGGCAGTGGCCCTCGATCAGATCGACCTGACCCGTGTCGCGACCCTGATCGGGCTGCTCGTCGGCGCCATGTTCCCCTTCCTCGTTTCCGCCCTGACGATCAACGCTGTGGGGCGGGCCGCCAACAAGATGATCGACGAGGTTCGCCGTCAGTTCCGGGAGATCCCCGGTCTCAAGGACGGTGACGGGGGTGCCACGGCCGATTACACGGCCTGTGTCGACATCGCCACCGCCGGAGCCTTGAGGGAGATGATCATCCCCGGCTCGTTGGCGGTCGCTCTCC
>JALDXM010000147.1:0-6104 GCA_032155085.1 Actinomycetota bacterium
GGACAGCCCGGCCAGCAACCACCAAACCCATCGCGGTGTCGACGGCTCATCTTCGGCAGCTGTTTCGACATCCGCGTCGGCTCCCGGTTCCGGCTCGGGAACGGTGTCCATGACCATCGTTGCGTCCTGGGCCGCCGCGCTCGCGGCTGTGGCGGCGGCGATCTTCTCGGCTGTCGTCTGCGGCGGTAGAACCGCGGTGCGGAATGCGGCCGGGTCGCTGGGTCGGAAGAAGAGCGGCTCGTCGGCACCCTCGATGAGGAAGACGTCATTGGCGCCGGTGTCGGTGACGTTCGGGGTGGTGATGCGCGCCACCTCGGTCTGATTGACCAGGATCGCCACTTCGTCGTCGACACTGAGGAAGGTGGCTTCGGTCCACGGGGCGCCGGACGCCTCGCCACCGGCCTGGATGTGACCTGGGAATTCTCTGGCGGGTGTGGTCATCCTTCGAACCTACACGGCGATCGAACGAGGGTCCTGAACCGCTGGGGGGAGACATCCCCAGGGGTCGATGCCCCATGCCGTCGGCTCGGGCCGAACGGCACGATTCAGGTCATGATCTGGTCAGTAAGCGGCGAAGGCGACCCCAACCGCGCCGGCGTAGATGCCGAGCATGAGCATCAACATCGCGTAGCCCCGCAAGCCGCGTTCGCCGAAGTCCTCGGAGATCTTCGACCCAGTAAGGCCGACCGCCACCAAGAACAGCGCACTACCTATCCATTCAGGCATCCCGCCTCCAGCCCCCTCGAGAAACCTCCGCGGCGAAACATAGCCGATCTGACAAAGGCTGGGAGCGCCTGACCGCCTTGGGGGCGGAAGGTGGGGCATATGGCAGAGCTGCTCGCCGCTGTGGGGACGGTTCTCGCATTCATCTTCCTCTTTCCCCAGATCATCCGTCTTCTCACCAGACGTGATGTGCGTGGCTTGTCGGCGTCCTGGGCGGCCTTCGGGCTGCTGACAAATCTCGCCTGGATCGCCTATCTCACGGCACGGTCGCTGTGGCCGGCGATCAGCGCCCCGGTGCTCGCCCTGATCGGATACGCAATAACCATGCGCCTCATCGTCGTAGAGGCGGTCGACCGTGCCTGGATTCGTGCCTCGGTGGCTTTCGAGGCGCTCCTCCTCGCTGTCCTGTTCCTCTGGGGATGGGCCGGACTCGGTGTGGCCCTCGCCCTGACTCCTGCCATCCAACTCACTCCGGCGGTCGGGGCTGCCTTCCGCAGCGCCCGGCCCGAAGGCCTTTCGCCACTGACCTGGAGCCTCATGGTGCTGGAGGCGCTGGCCTGGGGTGGTTACGGGTGGCTCACAAGGGACATCGCACTGATGGGCTACGGGATCATCACCGCTGTTGGCAGCTCGCTGGTTCTCAGTCGATCAATGGCACCGCGCCCCAAGGTCTCGAGGGCTCCCGCCCTGGCCAAGACCTGAGGCAAACCTGCGAACCCAGGGTTCCAGGCGTCGCTCAGCGACGTCCAGCGCCCTGAGATCCCGGGGTGGCTCTACAAGCACAGTTTTCAGAGGCTCGTAGCATCTTGCCCAGTTGTGAGACCACCCGAGCCTGCCCGCGACGGGGGACCCCTGCCCATCTTCGACTCGGCCACGCCGGTGCCGATCCCTGCACCGGTAACGAGCAAACGTCCGTCGTTGCGTTGGATCTGGGCCCTGGGAGTGGTCGTGGTGGCGTTGGTGGCCTTCGCTGCCATTCGTGGCGACGCTCCACGGACCGCCGAAGTTGCTGCCGGGACTATCACCCCGCTTCCGGAATCCGAGGAAGCGGCTGTCACGGCAGACGCTGCGGCTTACGCCGGGATCGATCCGGCGGGGGAAGAACTGGAGGTCTGCCAGTGGGACTACTGCATCGTCCACGAGCACATTGGTGAGGGCCAGATCGAGAACTTCCTGTACGAGATCACACCGACCGAGGCTCAGGAGATAGCCGACGACGTGGTTGCCGATTGGCAGGTCGGGCCGGTCAGCGTGACCTCGAGAGTGCTCGAAGGTGATCTGGGCGGTGTCTACGACCCCAACGACGATTCGATCACGCTGGACCAGCCGCTCATCGCCTGGTCGCTGGTCCATGAGCTCGCTCACCACTTGGTGGCCGAGCGCAATCCGGTTGGGGTCGAAGGGCACGGTGAGATCTTCCTCGACACCTTGGCCGAGCTGGCTGGGGCCTCGTGACCAGCAACGTCCCCATTCCTGGTGGCGGGAGCGCCACGACTACGACCGGTCGGACCGCCGCCCGGTCGAAGGCGGCCGCGTCCCGACGCTGGTTCTACGCCTCGGTGGTGGTGCTCGGTTTGAGCGCCCTGGTCATCGTGCTCCTCGCGTTGGGCGAGCCCTGGAACCTCGCCCCTGGCATGAGATCTTCGTTCGCCAAGTCCATCCTCGCCCTCCTCGTCATGCTGGCCCTGGTCCTGCCCGCCTTTGCTGTTTTTCGATACGAAAGACAGAGCGCCGGGGGCCGTTGGCATGAGCCTGCCTGGCGTCCCAGCGTGATCGGTTGGGCGGGCCTGCTCGTCTCCCTAGCCGTGGCGGTGGGGTGGCACGGGCTCCGCCTCGCCATCTACATAGCCCGCGTCTGGACCGGTGAGCTGTGAGACGTCTCCTTCTCGCCGTCCTGGCTGCGGTGGCCCTGCTCCCGACCGCTGTCGCCTCCGCTCAGTCCCCAGCCCTTCCCGGGGACTGTGTCGTGGACGAGGGCGCGACCGTTCGTGTCCTGCTCCTCATCGACCAGTCCGGGTCGCTGGCCCGCACCGATCCCGATGATCAGCGGCTTACCGGAGCCCGGGCCGTGGTTCGCTCCTATGCCTCGCTGGCCGATCGGGTGAGCCAGGTCGAGATCCAGATCGCTGGGTTCGGGGAGGCCTATCGGCCCGGTGAGTGGATGGTGCTGAATCAGGACAATCTGGGCTCTGCCCTGGAACGCGTCGGTGCGGTGGGCTCGGTCGAGGACCAGTTGCACACCGACTACGTATACGCGATGCAAGGTGCGGCTGGAGCCTTCGATGGCTCGACCGCCACCTGTCAGATCCTGTTCTGGTTCACCGACGGTGAGCACGATCTCGATGAGGACTATCTCCAAAGCGGCCTGGAGCGGAACTACTTTCCCGAGCCGGTGACTCCGGCCAATGTGACCGACGCCGAGGCTTTGATGCCAGGGCTGATCTGTGACTCCGGTGGCTACGCCGACCAGCTCGGGGCGGCCGGTGTCAGCCCACAGATCATGCTGCTCGGGGACGAAAGTCAGCTGAACGAAGCGAGCCGCAGGGTCTTGCAGGGCATGGGTGGCGACCCGAGTCTCCAGTGCGGTCCGGGCAACGGCTCGTTCCAGTCGGTGGACGACGCCAGCCGGCTTCCCTACATCATGGCCTGCGCCTCCCAGGTCGGGGCGTTCCAACTCACCGACGTCGCTCCCGACGCGAATGGCAACCTGGTTGTGAACGAGGCGGTCGTCGACGCCGGGCCTGCCCCGTACCAACTGGCCACAGAGGTCCGTCTCATCACTCGGGGGAGTGCCGGCAGCCCGCCGCAACTGGCCGGGACCACACTGTCCGATCCGGCGCAAATTCCCGATTCTGATTCCGGTACAAACGTGGTCGTTGCCCTGCCGGTTGGAGCGCCGTTCAGTGTCGAGATGTCCGGGGTGTCCGAGGCTTGCGTCTGGGTGGCGGCTCAGGCTGCGACGCCGGTGGTGCAAGCCACGACCCCGTCTCTCTATCAGGACGAGCCCGGTGAGTTCCTCGTCTTGGCCGACGGCCCGCATGGTCGTCTCGAGGGGGAAGCACTCAGCCGCATCCAGACCTCCAGCGACCAGGGCCAGGTTGGTGGCCCGGACGGCACCGGATGGACGATCGGGGTCCCGGCACTTCCGGTCGCCGATAGTTTCGACGTCGGGGTGGAGATGGTCTCGGGGCCCGGCTTGGCCCAGAGTGTCACGCAGTCGTTCCCGCTCAACGAGCAGATCAATGCTCCCGCCATCGTCACCCAACCAGGCCCGGTCAGCGGTGAGGGGGTGGGGCCCTTCACGGTCGACCTACAGGTGGATCCGAGGGACGGTGGTGAGCTGTGTCTGAGCACCCCCACCGCTCCCATGACCGACGCCGGAGGGTCGACCATCAACGCCACCGCCGCATTTGCCGGCGGGGACTGTGTCCAGATGGAGGCGGGACCCGTGCAGACGGTGACGATGGACCTGACGCTGGATCGCTCCGGTTTCGCCCACCAGGTGCTCGAGATCCCGACCCGTTCGGTCCCGGCAACCAACCCGGATCGGGCCGAGGAAGGCCTGCTCGCCATCGACTTCGAGGTGACTCCTCGGGCTAATCCAGTCCTGGTCGCTGTGATCGTGACAGCTCTCATGCTGCTGATGCTGGCCCTGCTCTGGGCCATCGTCTACGGCGTCAACCGCCTCATTGGCCGCATCCCTGACCCGCGTCGGAACCGGGTCAGGTATGCCGACTTCGTGGCCGAGCTGTCACTCACCGAATACGGCGAGCTCGAGGTCACACTGGCCGAAGCACCGGTCGACAGCCAGTTCCGCCTGCCCCGGCGCACACCATCCCGACTCGATGCCGGTGGTCTCCACATGGAGCGGGTGGTCTCGCCCATCCCATGGGTGGCTCCGTACGCCAAAGTAGGGATGGGCACCGACCTGATCGGAGCCCATCAGGGCCCTGGGTTGCCGGGCAGAACCCTCGTGGCCGAACGCACCTATCGGGGCCGGGCCCGGGACGCACTTGGCCCGCTGGTGACGATCGGGCTCACCCAGAGCCAGGTCGAGCATCTGGCTGAGGGAACCAGCCAGAAGGCACCCGGCGTTTTGCTCTTCGACATTCGAACTGCCCGTGGCGCCGACGCCAGTCGCATCGCCGCCGACATGATCAACGATTCGCTCGGCCTCATCGCAGCCGAGATCTCGGCCAGGAACCTGGTCGCCGATATGGAAAGGACTGGGGAAGCATGAGATCTTTTCTGGTGATTGGGCTCGGTGGATCCGGCGGGAAGACCATCCGTTATCTCAAGCAGTCACTGAACGAGTGGCTGAGCGAGATCGGCTGGGCCTCAGGTCTGCCCCAGGGTTGGCAGTTCCTCCACATCGACACCCCGTCGACCCAGGAAGCACCGATCCTGCCCGGCCGACCCGAGCTTCTGCCCCCGATCGAGTACATGTCGCTGCACCGGGACGGGGTCCCCTTCGAGACGGTGGTCGAGCGTCTCAACCGGAAGCAGACCAATTTCGACGGCTGGTGGGTCGATCCCGATTTCATGAACGTCCCTATCGCTCATGGCGCCGGCCAATACCGGGCCATCGGGCGGGTGCTCGGGCTCGATCAGCAGGAGCGAATCCACACTGCGATCCAGGGCAAGATCACGGCTCTGCGCACCGCCGACGCTCTCGGCGAGTTGCAGCGATTGCGGGCCACTGCCGACGAGGAGGGCTCGGGAACCTACGAGGAGCGGGGCGAGCCGGTGCTGATGATCGTCTCGTCGCTTGCCGGAGGCACCGGGGCCGGTCTCTTCCTGGATATCGCCGACATGCTCCGGGCGGAGGGTGAACAGTGGCTCGACAACTCGTTCGGCATCCTCTACGCCGCCGACGTCTTCCAGAGCCTGGCCGCGGGTGCACGGGCAGGGGTCCATCCCAACTCAGCGGCCGCCCTCGCCGAGCTCCTCAGCGGGGTCTATGCCGGTGGGCGGGTCTCGGTCGCCGGCGAGGAGCGGGAGATCTCCCGCAGCGGACCGGCGTTCTCCTTCCTGGTGGGCCACGCCAATACGAGTGGCGTGGTGTTCGGCGACCAGACCGACGTCTACCGGGTCATGGGTCGCTGTCTTTCCGCCGTGATGACCGACCCCCAGGTCCAGGACGACTTCGTTGTTTACACCGCGGCCAACTGGCAGAGCAGCGCCGGCACCTACGGGGACAGGGGCGGCCCGATGCACATGCTGATGGAGCCGCCCTATGTCGGGACGCTCCAGGGGCTTGGCTACGCCGAGGTCGACCTGGGTGTGGACCGGTTCAAGCAGTACGCCGAGCGCCGCATCGTCCGGGACGCCGTCGACACCCTGGTCAACGGGCACCGGCTCGCCACCGAAGGGTTGGACCG
>JALDXM010000148.1:0-6088 GCA_032155085.1 Actinomycetota bacterium
GCCTTCGACACCAAACCCCTCTACGAGGAGAGCCTCGAAACCCGGGCCCGCACACTCCAAATGCTGATCGCCGCCGGCGCCAACCCGGATGCTGCCGCCGACGAATGCGCCTTCGACTTCGGTGTCACCCCACCCCAGACCGTGGAGGTCCCCAGTGGAACAATTCAGAATTGATCTGCCCCTCGAGCTGCACGCCGCTGGTGACGCTTCCGACGGTCGGACGCTCGAGGGGCGGATCGTCCCCTACGACCAGACGATCCACCATGGCGGCACCGAGATCGCCTTCAGCCTCGGAGTGTTCGCTGAGGTCGACCCGGAGAGTGTCGTCCTCCTCTGGCAGCACGACCAGCACCAGCCGATAGGCCGGATGACCGCCCTCAGCGAAGAGCCGGACGGGGCCTATGGGAGGTTCCGAGTCGGCGATACGGAGCGGGCCCGGGAGGCGCTGTCGCTGGCCCGTGACGGAATTCTCACCGGGCTCAGTGTCGGTATCGACCCAGGCCAAACCGCAAACATCCGCGGTGTACGCACACACAAGAAGGCCCGGCTCGCGGAAGTGAGCCTGGTCACGTTCCCCGCCTTCCCCAGTTCAGGGGTATTGGCTGTCCACTCCGAGGAGGAGCCCATGCAAGAGACCGAATCTGCCGAAGTGCTCGAGATAGCCGGCGAGCTCGAGACCCAAGACCTCGGATGGATCGAGGAGCGGTTCGACGATCAGTCCGCCCAGTTCCGAGAAGAGCTCCGGGCGGTCCGGAACGAGATCGCCAACATCGTCACCGGTGTGCCCGAAGTCGTACCGCCGATGACGTTGCTCGAGGCGTACACCGAGGTCCTCCGACTGGTGGCCGACAATCCGGGTGAGAACCATGCCCTGGCCGACGTGATCGGCACCGCCCCCGGCAACGCCTCGGGGCTGATCCGGGACGCATGGGTCACCGAGCTGATCGGCTATGTCAACGGTCTCCGCCCCCTGTTCAGTGCTGCCGGCACCGTGGGCTTCCCCTCGAGCGGCTATGGGATCGCCTTTCCCAAGGTGACCCAGCACACCCAGGTGGCGAAGAGGACCGGTGAGAAGACGGAGGTGGCCTCGCGTGAGTTGACCGTGGCGCCGGTCACGTTCGCCATGGAGTGGTTCGCCGGGGCGGTCGACGTCTCCCTCGAGCTGATCTCCCAGTCCGATCCGTCGGTCGTCCAGGTGGTCGTCTCCTCGCTGATGGACCAGTACGCCCTCGTCACCGAGGACGAGTTCGCTACCGATGCCGTCGCCGCGGCGACAGCTTCGGGCGCGGTCCTACCGACCGGGACCGGGGCTGCCTTCGCGGCGGCTCTCATCGGAGAGTCGGCGGAGATCCGAGCCGCCACCGGAGTTCCCGGCGACCGGCTCGCCCTCACCACCGCATCGTGGATGGCGGTGGTCGGACTGCTCAACCCGAGCCAGCCGTCCATCAGCTTCGGAGCCGGCCCGGACTTCACCGCCGAATCCTTCGGTGTCGGCGGGATCTCCGTGTTCCACGCTCCCGCCCTCGAGACCGACCTGCTCTTCAACCAGAAGAGCCTGAGGAAAGCCGAACGCCCACCGGAGACGGTCACCGCCACCAACGTGGCGCTGATGGGCCGGGACATCGGCATCCTCGGAGCGACCATCGCCCTCCCGCTGTACCCGGCGGGGATCCACAAGTTCGCCGCCGCCTAGGAGGAAGAGATGACCACCGAACAAGAGCCCGTCGAAGAGACCCCAGAGCCAGAGCCCGAGCCCATACCCGAGCCAGAGCCGGTCCCCGAGCCTCACGGCCCGGAGCCTGACGAGGACGACGACGAGATAGGAGACGCCGTACCGGTATGACCGCGCCTGCTCCGAGCATCGGTGAGGAAGCGCAGCTTGCTTCGGCGATCATCCTCGAGGCGGCCCGCCAGCTCATAATGCCGCCCCTCGGCCTGACCGGGGAGGTCACCGAGTTCGGAGTGGCCTCGGTCCGTCCCCCCTACGGGGTCGTCGAGCTGCTCCGCGGGCGTCGGGTACCGGAATGGGAGGTGGCGGATCTGGCCGCACTGGTCACAGTCGACGATGTGATCCGGGCCGGCCTCGGCGTCGAACCATCCACCTTCCCCACCGACCGGCTCCCCGACGTACAGCGGGCCATCCTGTCGGCGGCGGAATGGGTTCGGGCTGAAGTGTGGGGAGCGTTCGGTGTCGCATGACCATCGACGATCTGACAGCTGCCCTCACCGCCGAGTTCGACGGGGATGTCATCTTCGCTCCCTGGCTCCCACCGACCATCAGCCCGCCGGCAGTGGTGGTAGCGCCGGGCCGGCCCTTCCTCGTCCCCTCCACCCACGGCGGCATCTCAGAGACGTGGCGGGTGATGGTCGCCGTCTCGGTCAAAGAGCCTCGGCTGGCCTTGACCCAGATCCGCGAGCTCGCCCTCCGCACCCGCAAAGCCGCCCAATCAGTCGGGGCGGTGTGGCGGGACAGCGACGGCCCGGATCCCACCCAGTCACCAAACACACAAGTAGTGGTCTCCGTCACGGAGATCGCACTCCGTTACCTACCTAGCGAGGAGTAGTCCATGCCCGATCCGACTTTCATTCCCGGTTACCTGGGGACTGTGCTCCTCAACGCCGACGACATCAGTGCTATCGGCTCTGTGGTGTCGCTGTCGAAGACCCGGAACATCATGACCAAACCGACCTTCGGCTCTCCCTACGCCTACAGCCTCGGCGGCCAGAAGCTCGGCTCGTTCAGCGCGCAGGGTCATGTCTCCGTCGAGCAGATCGCCGACATCGACAACGCCTTCAACTCGGACGCGCCCATCGCTTTCAGCCTCCAGATCGGCGACGCCGCCGGCCCCACCGACGCCGGGCTCTATGCCGGGATGTGTGTCCTCTCCGACTACACCATCGAGGCCAACGCCGACGGGGAGTGGGACTGGAGCATCGAAGCCCAGACCTCCGGGGAAGTCACCTTCGCTGCGCCCACTCCATGACCGATGACCCAGGTAAGGGTGGAAGGGCTTGACCAGCTGGCCCGTGAACTGAAACGGATCGACCCGGCACTATCGAAAACCCTGCGTCTCACCAACAAGACCGTCTCTGACAAGGTTGTCACTGAAGGCCGTCCTCGCATCCAGGGCCTCCGCTCACCTGGCGGGTCTATCGCCCAGCGGGGACTGACCGCCCGGGCTACTCCCACCCAGGCCACCGTCGTCCTCCTCGGCTCGAACCGGACGATCAGAGCCAACGTGTTCGGCGCCCGATCGCACTGGGCGTGGGGTCATAAGAAGCGTGGGCCCGGACCCTGGCAACCCTGGCTCGGCCAGTCCTGGAATCCCGAGGACCTGTACGGGCTCGGTCCCGCTCTCACCCAGGTGGACGACCGGTACGCGGTCAAGGAGTACGCCGACGCCTACGTCGACGCTCTGAAGAGAGGAGCGTTCCCCGACTGATGGCAGACGCAGCACGGAACATCACCATCAAAGTCCTCCTCGACGAGGCCAAAGCCCGCATGGGTCTCAAGAGCATGGGCGACGATGCGGAGAAGACCGGGACCCGCTGGCAGAAGATGGGGGCTGCAGCCAAAGCTGGTGTCGCTCTCGCCGGTGTTGCTGTCGTCAAATTCCTGGGAGACGCCACCAAGAACGCCATTGCCGACGAGGCCGCCCAACGTCAGCTCGCACTGGCCGTCACCAACAGTACGGGGGCCACCGAAGACCAGGTCTCCGCGGTAGAGGACTACATCGACAAGACATCCCGGGCCACGGGAATCACCGACGACGAGCTCCGCCCCGCCTTCGCCAATCTGGCCCGCGCCACCGGCGACGTCACCCAAGCTCAAGATCTGATGGCGACCGCCATGGACATTGCCACCGCCCGGGGCCTCCCCCTCGAGGCGGTCACTCTCGCCATCGGCAAAGCCGCCCAAGGAAACATCGGCGCTCTGGGCCGCATGGGTCTGGCAACCCGCGACGCGGCGGGGAAGTACCTCGACTTCGAAGAGGCCATCGACAAGGCCAACGAGACAATGGGCGGCGCTACCGCCGTCGCCGCCGAATCAGCCGAAGGGCAGATGAAACGCCTCTCGATCGCTGTCGACGAGGCGAAAGAGGACATCGGGTCGGCTCTCATCCCCGTCTTCGAAGCAGCCATTCCCGTCATCATGGATCTGTCCAAAGCCATCGGCATCGCCGCAACCGAATTCGGACAGTGGACCGGCAACGTCTCCGACATCGACGCTGCCATCAAAGACTTCGAACTGCACATGGGGGAATCGGCTGATACCGCCGAAGCCGCGCTGACCGTCTGGAAGAGCGGCGGTATCGAATTCGGCGAGCTGCTGAAACAGTTGAAGCTGGGCGGGCCGGAACTGCTCAAACTGAAAAACGCCACCGACGAGTTCCTCAAATCCCAGGGCTTCTCCAACGAGATGATCGTCCAATACCGGGAGAACGTGGAGAAGGCCATCGCCGCATCGGTCCCCGCCCGCGGTGAAGCCGAACTGGCACGCATCTCACAGCAGCGGCTAGGCGACGAGTACGCGACGACCACCGGGCTCATCTACGACCAGATCACTGCCGACAAGGAACTGACCGACCCGCTGTTTGCGCTCATCACCGCCAACGACCGGGTCGCCACCGCGCAGGGCCAGTACAACGCCGCGGTCGCCACCGGTACCGAGAACAGCCCGGCAGCCCAAGATGCTGCCCTCGACCTGGCGAAAGCCCACCAGGACGCCGAGATCGCCGCGGCGAGATTCGCCGAGGAGGGCGGCCAACAGTCCATCGACAAGTTCATCGCTCTCGCTAGAGAAGCCGGGCTGAGTCAGCGGGCCATCGACCTGGTCATCGATTCGATACGCCGGGCCAACCAGACGCCGTTCAACCCGAGACGCGCCGGAGAGCTCGAGGATGCGACCGGCCATCAACCAGGCCGCCAGCACGGCGGGCCCGTCACCCGCGGCACCCCCTACACCGTCGGTGAGCGCGGCCCGGAGACCTTCGTACCCAACGCTTCAGGTCGGATCCACCCCAACGGGCGCGGCGGTGGCGGAGGTACGACGGTCATCATGAACAACACGATCAACGCCGGGATGGGCTCGGATCCCAACGCCATCTCGCGGGCCATCGTCGAAATGCTGCAACGGTACGAGCGGGCTAACGGTGCGCTCCCGGTGAGGACCCGCCACTGATGCAGTCCATCTGGGAGAACACTCAGATAGGCGATCCCGTCTACCAGGGTCTCACCCTCGGCGGCCTCCACGTCGGCACACCCCTGGTCAAAGAGGACTATCCCGGCCTCCGCGCCATCCGCCTCGTCGACGGGACAGGCGTACTCGCTGTCGACCTTCCCGGCTCTTACACGGTGCCCTCCACTCCAGGGGCCGTAGACGGAGCGCGGGGTGTCATCGGCTATTCGGAAAGGACCACAGATCAGGGCACCTTCACAGCCGAGACCGATCTGACCGGTCTATCGGTCGCAGTCACAGCGGCGACCGCCCGACGAATCAGGATCACCGGCCAGGTCCGACTCGCCTCCTCCATCGGCGGAGACCGGGTCAGTGTCAACATCAAAGAAGGCACCACCCGTTTCAATGCCTCCCTACTGTCGACCGTCACCGCCAATCTCGGAATCACTCTGGTCGTTCAGGCGGTCATCACTCCCACCGCCGGGGCCCACACCTACAAGCTGTCTGCAGCTCGGTCCAATGGCACCGGGAATGTCACATCTCAAGCCCTCGCAGACACTCCAGCCTTCATCCTCGTCGAAGACATCGGCCCGGTAACCCCGGGCGGCGGCGGGTCGACCGTCGGACCGACCGAGCTCTGGTACTGACCGTGACTCTCCTCACCATTCCGCCGCCTGGTCAGATCCTCCAATGGTTGGGCGGTCCCATCGACATCAGGATCGAGATCGACACCGGCCTCGACGGCTCCACCTTCGGGATCTGGGATGCCTCTCAGTGGGACGACGAAACGTGGGGCTCTGAGGAGCCGTCGTGGGCGGACGCCACCGCCTACGTCTTCGACGTGGGGATCTCGGCGGGTACCCAACGCTGGGGGGAGCGGTTCGAGTCGGCGTCGTGTGCGATCCTGGT
>JALDXM010000149.1:0-6083 GCA_032155085.1 Actinomycetota bacterium
TCAGAGACGGTAGGCCGGCGTCAGTTCGTAGAAGCCAACTTCGGCTGGGTCTGCCGACTCATTCGGCGCGACTCAGTCCTGAAGGGCGCGGATGGCGCGGTTGGCGTGGCTGATCCGTCCCGCCAGGGTCCTGGCCACGAAGGCATGGAAGTCGGCGGCCGCCGCCGGATCCTTTCGGCAAAGATCGTTGAACGCCTCGGGGGTCAGGTGGAGGACGTCGCACTCGGTGTCGCTGACGGCAGTTGCCGTGCACGGCTCGTCGCGGTAGAGGCTGATCTCCCCCAGAACGGTCCCCTCGAGCAGGGTCCGTAGACGGACCTGTTCGCCATCTGGGCCTTCCATTTGGACGGTGACCCTCCCTCGTCTGATCAGGTAGATGCCGGGAGTGGGATCACCCTGTTGCATCAGCCTTGTGTCTTCGGGAACGAGGCGCTCGACCAGATACGGGGAGAGCACCGTGGCCAGACCATCGGGGAGCGCCCTTGCCGCACCTGGCCGGAGTCCCGATTCGGCAAGCATCCGATCCTCGCACCAGGCCACGCCGTGATCGAGGTCCGGCTCCACCCGCAGTACATCGGAGCAATCATCGATGAGTTGGGAGAACTGAGCGCGATGAGCATCGCTCATCCCGGTGAAGACCAGCTCGGCCCCGTGATCACGGGCGAGTATCACGATCCGCTCCAGCAACATCACCGCCGATGAGTCCACGCCGGTCACCCTCCTGAAGTCGGCGACGATGAAACGAACCGGCTGGGGACGCTCCAGGTGGGCTCGGACGTTTCGGACGATCCGGCTGGCGGTGCCGAAGAAGATGAAACCCTGAAGCTCCAGGATCAGAACGGACTCTCCAGTCGCCTGGAGGTACTCGGCGTCGGCGGCGGGGCGTTCGATGTTGCTCTGGTGCTCGCTCGCGGTCAGGGAGTGCTTCACCACGTCGATGCGGCTATAGCGGACGACGAACAGCACGATGGCGGCGATCAGACCAACACCGACACCGGGCAGGAAACCGACGGTGGCCACGATGATCACGATTAGCCACATGAGGGCGTTGTCCAGGGCTGTCATCCGTCGGCGGGACGTCCACAGCCACTCCACCATGAAGTCGGTGCCGACGAAGAGGAGGAGTCCGCCGACGATGAACTCAGGCAGCAGCTCCAGGACGGACCCTCCCACCACGAGCACGAGGAAAATGGCTAGGGCCGCCACCACCGCCGATCCTCGGCGTCTCCCAACCAGCCGCTGGGTGATGAGGGTGTCGGCGAGATAGAGATAGCCGGGAGCGCTGCCCACCGCAGCCGAGGCGACGTTGGCCCATCCAGTGGATCGCAATTCGGCGTTCATGTCGAGGTCGGACTTGGTCTCCACTTCCACCGCACTGATGTAGAAGAGGAGGGAGATGGGAACGATGAGCAGGATGGCGGCCAGCGTCGCCGCCTCGCCGCCGATGACCCCCCAGTTGGCGCCGGCCAGGGCGTCGGTTACCACTCCTGGCCATAACCCTCCATCCGGAAACGGCCCGAGCAGCCACCCTCGCTCGAGCGACGTCGCCTTTCCGATGCCCGCCAGACGTGTGAGGACGTGAAACCCGATCACCCCTCCGGCCAGGAAGACCAGATATGTCCAGGAGGGCCAGCGGAGACGCGAGGCGAGGAAGAACAGCACGGCGAGGACGAGCCCCGGCCAGAACGACCCAATCGCGTCCTGGGCGGTCAGGTCACCAGGTGACCCGATCCCGAGGATCCCGAGCCCACCGACAACGATCAGGTACCCGGTGCCGGCCAGGAGCCCGCCGATGACCGGGAACGGCATATACCTCGCGATCTCGCCTAGACCGAAATACCCCATCAACAGGAAGGCCAGGCCGATGGCCAGCGAGGTGATCGCGATCATCGCCAGCACTGTGTCGATTGCCTCGGTTCCGGTCAGTTGGGCGGCTATCGACGCCGCACTGAGCCCGATGATCGCCGCACTGGCGTCCTGAACGCCCGCGTACGTGCCGGCGAAGCTGCTGCCCACGGCAACCACCAACCCGATCACCGCGGAGCCGGCCAGCCCCAACCCGATCCCGATCGGTAGCGCCTCCTCGAGGCTGCCCTGGAAGATCAGGGTCATGAGGGCGACGGTCAGTAGGCCATTGACCGTCGCCTGGACCAGCCCCGTGGCCAGAGTCGCCGGGAGTCTGCGACGCGTGAAGTCTCCGCGTAGACCGGTCCAACGGTTGGTGTCGCCGGGGTGCTCACCCACGATCCGCCGAGTATGGCATTGGGTCTAGTGCGTCTTGTCCCTCTGACTTCGAGCACGAGCTGTGGCCAGGGGTACGAAGGACGCAAACCTTGTTTTGAAGTCCTGACCCCCGCCGGACATCTCTCATTTCCATGGTTGTTGCTCGAATGGTCGAGAATTCGGGCCATGACTCCCGTGGTCGCCCGGGTGCTGGCGGCGATCTTGATCGCAATAGTGGCGATCGCCTCGACCGGAGGGCTCTCGGCCGCCGGCTTCTGGTCCAACGCGTTGCCGGGTTACCTGTCCGTGATCATCGCCTCGGTCGGCCTGGGTGTTGCCTTCGTCCCGGTGCTGCCGATGATCCCGATCGGGAGGCTGTTGCGACGGAAACTGCCTCGTTCGGGGCGAACCGTCGACATGACGATGCGGGTCGTGGTGGCGTTGATCCCGGGCACTCTCTACTACATGTCGGGCGACCCCATTGCCGCGCCGGGCGCTGCTCTTCCCTCAGAGGACCCAAGACTTGGAGTTGTGATCGTCGCCTGCCTGGCGGCCCTCGTCTACACCGGGATTCACTTGCTCACGGCTCGACTAGTCGTTCCGGAGAGATTCCCTCGCCGCCGGCCGACGTCGGGGCCGACCCCATGGGGTGCCACTCCAACGGAACCGAGCGACGAGTTCTGGTCACCCGATCCCGTGGTCGGTTGGCGGTCTTGGAGATGGACTGGCCGGGTGCTGAAGGGCTCATTCGAGCGAGAGTGGCCTTCTGA
The DNA here is from genome assembly GCA_032155085.1 of Actinomycetota bacterium. Lineage (GTDB taxonomy): Bacteria > Actinomycetota > Acidimicrobiia > Spongiisociales > ZC4RG35 > JARDZU01. Next base: position 2,994 of record JALDXM010000149.1, read on the forward strand.
CGTGATGGAAGCCGAATGTGTGGTGTGCTCGGACTCACCCGGCTGGGATTGCCCTTGCGGCATCTACGCGATGAAAGATCCCCGGTTGCTCCCTGTGCCGAAACACGGGTCGCTCATCGTCGGCAGGGTGACGCTGACGGGTCGAGTCGTCGAGCACGAACAAGGCTATCGCGCCTCACATGCTCGGATAACCGAGCTGTGGGTGGACGATTCTCAGGCCGCTCGGTGGATCGCCCTCACCTATCCCGGGGTGAGAGTCACTCGACTGGGGTGACCTCGATTCGGATCACTGCCAAAAGGGGCAGGATCTGGGCGATCTTCTCCTTGGTGATCTCGTCCTTCTTCAGCCCGTAGGCCTTGGCGTCGATCGGGCGCTTCTCCAGGTAGCCGGTCATGAACTCGAGAATCTCATCGTTATCGTTGGTGATCCAGGCCTTCCCGGTGTACATGCTGCCGGCCAGCCTCAGCTCGACCTCGACCGGCGTCTCGAAGTTGTGCCACCACCGGCGCGCTCTCTTCGTGATGAGAGTGACGAGGTCATCCTCCCGGTAGTAGCTGACCGGGATCGTGTAGCTCTTGCCCGTCCTCCGCCCGGTGAAGGTGAGAACGGCAACGTTCTGTCCGACGGTGCTCTGCAGGCCGGGGACGGTCAAGGCCCACTTCATGAGCGAGTTGGCCCAGTTCGGCGGCCTGTCTTCGGGCAGCCGTACTTCGTCGATGGCGGGATCGGTCATCGCATACCTCCAGTCCTCATCCGCATCTTCCTGATCATGCGACCAAGCGGCATGCCGTCGCTAGAGCCGAAAGTCAGGAATCGACGCGTCTTTGATGAGCGGCCTCTCGACCGGCTGTGTCAGAAGACACCGAGCAGGTCGCCCAGGGCGCGCGCAGAACGGATCCCGTAGTCGGAGTAACAGTTGTTCATCAGGGCGTGGACCGTGTCGGCACCATCTCCCAGAGTCTCGATCCTGGGAAGCCACTCCTCGAGCTCCTCCTTGGGGTAGTCGTACCGGAACCGCTCGGCGGCGGTGATCCCCTTCTTCTCCCAGTTCTCGGCGTTCCGCCCGTGGAAACGAACTTCGGCGACGGGTGCCGTCACGGCCACGACCGGTGGCACCGAGCTCTTGAACCCCTGTGGTTCATCGACGCACACATAGGCCAGCGAGTGACGCTCCAGGAAGTCGAGGGTGTCGGTCATGTTCTCCTCGTCGAGCCACTTGCCGTTGCGGAATTCGACGGCCAGCTGGAAGTCCTCGAGCTCGGCGGCAAGCCACTTCAAGTAACCGAAGGCGCCACGGGTCGGATAGACGAAAGGCGGGAGCTGGATCAGGACCACACCCAGCTTCCCCGCCGAGTGGAGTGGCATCAGCGCGTCCCGGAACGCCTGCGCCGCCTCGGACTGGAGCTCACGGGGCAGATCCCGCATGTACACGTTTCGTTTCTCGGCCATTTCCTCGGGCAGCTTCTCCCGAAAGTCCTTCCACAACGACTTGGGAGGGGTGGGATGCTGGGTGAGGAGACGGAATGCCTTGACGTCGAAGGTGAATTGGTCGGGGGTCCGTTCCACCCATAGCCCGGCCACCCGTTGTGAGGGTGGGGCGTAATAGGTGGAGTCGACCTCGACGATGGGGAACTGCCCGGCGTAGAACGCAAGCCGCTCCTCGGCGCTCATCTTCGTCTCCGGGTAGAACAGCTCGGTTTCGGTCAGCGTCGGATCGGTCCAGGAGCACGTCCCGATCTTGATCTGGGCGTTCGCCACACGAAAAGCCTACGAGCGGTCCTCACCTAGCCCGTTAGTGGCCCGTCACTAGGTAGCCACACCACATGGGAGCCCAGTCGTTCCAGAGCCTTCTCCACAGGGTTGCGGCCCAGGGCACGCCACCAGGTCTTGATCAGGGTCAGGGCGAGCGTGTTGAACTGATCGCGTATCGAAAGCTCCCACCCACCGGCCTGACCGGGCCCGACGACCGCATCGAAGCCACGACGACGGGCCCAGTCGGCCATCTGCCAGGCGGACATCCCTTCGAAGACGTCATCGAAGAAGATTCGCGCCGCTTCCAGGTCGACCAGCATCGATCCTGCCCCGGCGATCACCACCGTCCAGCCCTGGTCATGGTCCTCGACCCGAACCGGACGACGCCCGTGCGGCCACACCCCGATTCCGAGAACCTCATCGTCATGGACTTCCCGGCGATAGATGCGTTCTGATGCGATGAACTCCGACCCGCAGCTGGCACAGCCATGACTGGGGTGGATCCCGATCGGAGTGCATCCAGCGAGGATGACCCTGCCCTCGTCAGCCAACTGCATGAGGTCGCGGCTGGGGTAGCCCCAGACGATTGGGACTCCCCGGTTCTCGCACACCGGGCACCAACGGGTGGCGCTCTCGATATCGGATCTCATCACGCCGTGTCTTTCCATGCTCATTTCGGCGAAGGTAAGGGGTGGGTATGACAAATTCTCCGACAGCGGCTTAATCCGGGAACTGCGCCCCGACGAATGGCGTATCCTCGGGAGCGGAGGCGAACAAATGGGACGAGCATGAGTGTGCCGGCACCCATCGCTGGGGGAGTCGGCAAGACCTTGCGGCGCGTCTGGCTGCGACGGCTTGGGCGGACGGCCCTGGTCTTGCTCGCCGTTGTTGGCGTCCCGGTGCTCGTCGTCGCGGCGACCGGGGGAGAGGCTTCGGTCGTCTATTGGATCGACGTAGCCATGTTCTCTCTCTTCGCCTATACGATCGGGTTCTGGCCGCTCTGGGTGATCCTGATTGTCCCCTTCGGTCTGGTGACCTGGCTCGTGGGCAAGTTCGCCCCTGGTGCGGCAGAGCGGGTCGGCCGCTACTTCACCCCGGTCATCTGGATACTCGGCGGGACCAGCGCCTTCCTGGTGATGGGTCCCACGCCACAGGAAGGCGTCTCTCTTCCCACCGGATATCCCAAGGTCGGCGCTCTCCTGGTGATGATCGGTGCCGGCCTTCTCTCCGCCGGGCTCCTGGTGGCAGTGCGGCGGATTCAAATGCCAACCCAGGACCTCGCCCCGATCCCGCTCTCCAGATCTCTGGCCCCACTGCCCTGGACTGCGGCTCCGCAG
>JALDXM010000150.1:0-6075 GCA_032155085.1 Actinomycetota bacterium
TCCTCGCCGATGGGCTGCTCCAGCGAGACCGTGTCGGCGACGCTCAGGGCTAGCTCGACCTTGTCGGCCGTGACGCCTGCCTCCTCTGCGATCTCCTCGGGACGCGGATCACGTCCAAGCTCCGCCTTGAGCGAAGCCTGGGCGGCGCGCACTGCTGCCAGGGTGTCATGGAGATGCACCGGGATGCGGACGGTCCGGGACTTGTCGGCGATGGCACGGGTGATCGCCTGCCGGATCCACCAGGTGGCATAGGTCGAGAACTTGAAGCCCTTCCGCCAGTCGAACTTCTCCACGGCGCGGATGAGACCGAGGTTCCCCTCCTGGATCAGGTCGAGAAAGTCGATCCCGGAAGTGTTGGCGTAGCGCCGAGCGTTGGCCACGACGAGGCGAAGGTTCGCAGTGAGGAAGTCGTCCTTGGCCTGGGCCCCTCGTCGGGCCAGACGGCGAAGCTCCATCTCCTCGCGCTTCCCGCTGAAATCGCCGTTCTCGAGCTTCTCGGCCGCCTCTTCGCCAGCCTCGATCTTCTGGGCGAGCTCGACTTCCTGCTCGGCGGTGAGAAGGTCGTACTCGCCGATGGCGGTCAGGTACTGGGAGACGAGGTCGGTGGTGAGACGCCCGCGCTCATCCGTCAGCTTGGAATGAAGCCGGATCCGGGGTTTATCGGTGTTGTCCGTACGCGTCTCAGCCGCTGGCATATGGTTCAAATCCTCCTGGGCCCTTCGGGCAAACGATCTCCCGGACGCCTCACTATGACATACGGAGGGGTGTTTGTGAACCCCCCTCTTTGCGCAAGGCGAAGCCCGAAGCCGGGCCGTGGGAACGCCGTAATTGTACCGCGGTCTCTCTGGTAATCATCCATGAGACACACCGCTCTCATCGGAACAACCCGAACTCCGTACCCCTTGTTCCCCGGATCTAATCAAAGGAGCAGACATGAGGCAGCCACCCCCAGACGTGCAGGCGTTTCTCGATGACCTGCCCGACCCCGCCCGGTCCGCCCTGCTCGAGCTTCGTCGGATGATCGAGGCCGTCGTCCCAGAATCGGAGGAACGCATTGGATACGGCGTGCCCGCGTTCTATTACAAGAAGAGGCCCCTCGTCTCATATGGGGCCACCAGCAAGCACTGCGCCTTCTACGTCCAGAGTCCCCGGGTCGTGGACACGTATCGGGCCGACCTCGAAGGATTCGACCTGTCCAAGGGGACCGTCCGGTTCCAACCCGACCAGCCGCTTTCCGCCGACCTGATCGAGAGAATGGTGACGGCCCGGATGGCAGAGATCGATTCCGGCTGAGCTGAGCCGTCAAAGACCAGGGTCGAAATCTCGGGGCTGGAGGACACGATTCAATCTCCCGGCCGTGCCGGGCAACCCGCTCCACGTGTCGAGGTCGAGGTCGACGACGGCCACCGCAGCCGTCTTCATGTCGGCCATCTCTCCAGTCAGGGCGGCAACCAGCATCGACCACGTCGGCTGGTGCCCGACGAGCATGAGTCGAGGGGCATCGGGCGCCCTCGCGGCCGCAGTGATAACCCCTTTCGGCCCCTCCTCGTAGAGGGCCCGGCTCAGCTGAAGGTCCGCATCCCAGCCGCCCGCCATCATGGCTAGCTCAGCCGTGGTCCTCGCCCGCAACGCGGTCGAGCTGATCACGATGCCCGGCGCCAGACCTTGGTCGGCCAGCACCCTGCCCATGAGCCGGGCGCTCCTCGTCCCTCGCTCGTTGAGGGGGCGATCATGGTCGGACCCGTAGTCGGCATCCCAATCCGACTTGGCATGCCGCATCAGGAGCAAGGTCCTCATCGTGGTGGATCAGGCGAGGAGGCGGCCAGCGGTGGTGAACACCCGGGGATCGGGGTAGTCGGCGCAGTAGTTGTAGAGATAGGCCACGCGGATCGTCCCATCAGTGGCGACCACGAACTCCCCCGATTGCATCCAGGGATCGTCGACCAGGGGGCGGCCCTGCGCCTTCCGCTCCTCCTGGAACTTGCGCCCGGTGGCCTCGCCCAGGTCGCAGAACTCGTCGGGAGCGTCGTACAGCGCCTGCTCGAGGGACCAGTGCCCGAGACCGAAGGCGCGGTGGGCGGTATAGCCAGGATCGGCGAGGATCGGGACCGGGATCTCGTTCCGCGCCTTGTAGACAGCCACCCGTTCGACTTCGGCCGGGGCGACGATGACGACATTCAGCCCGGCCTCGACGTAGGCGGCGTGCTCCTCTCGGAGCCTCTGCGCACGTTCCGTCCCGCACCCACATCCGAGGTGTCTCCAAAGAAGGACCAGGGCGGGCCCTTCCTCCCACACCGTGGCCAGCGAGATCCTCCGGCCATCTGCATCGATGACCTCGACATCCGGGGCCCTGGCACCCCGGCGGAGCGGGCTGCCCTCGAGGGTCGGACCGGCCAGCCAACCCTCCATCCAGCGCTGCTCAGCCGAGAGATTGAGGGCCTGCAGATCGTCATTCGCGGTTCCGTAAGTCATCGCCACCGACATTATCCACTGAGGTAACGCCCCAGAGCCGCGACGAGTACGTTGCCGGGCGTGGCGACCTGGCGGGACGTCGAGGAGATCGCTGCCGGCCTGTCCGGTGCGAGACCGGGTGTGGCCGACGACGGGTCGCCGACATTCGACATCGGACGCCATCCCTTTGCCCGGCTCCGCTGGGACGAGGAGGGGACCGAGATCCTCCAGTTTTGGACTCAGGACGTTGCCACCGAGCACCTGCTGGCGGACCGTCGGGAGACCTTTTTCAAAATCGACACGTTTAAGGTCAAGGTGTCGGTCTGGGCGTGGCTGGATTTGCTCGAGCGCGACGAGCTGACCGAGATCGTGGAGGAGTCGTGGCTCGCGCGTCGTGGTGTCCGGTCCGGGGCCTAGCGTGGTGGTGTGCCCAATCGACTGGCCCAATCCACCTCTCCTTATCTCCTCCAGCACAAGGACAACCCGGTCGACTGGCATGAATGGGGTGAGGAAGCCTTTGCCGAGGCGAGGGAACGAGACGTCCCGGTCCTGCTGAGTGTGGGGTACTCGGCCTGTCACTGGTGCCATGTCATGGCCCACGAGTCATTCGAAGACATCGAGACCGCCGAGGAGATGAACCGGCGCTATGTGAATATCAAGGTCGACCGGGAAGAGCGCCCCGACGTCGACTCGATCTACATGGATGCGGTCCAAACCATGACCGGGCGCGGCGGCTGGCCCATGACGGTGTGGCTCACCCCGGAAGGGCGACCCTTCTACGCCGGGACGTATTTCCCCGACACCGACCGGCACGGGATGCCCTCATTCCGAACCGTGATGGGGGCGGTGTCTGATGCTTGGGAGAATCGGCGTGAGGAGGTCATCGGTCAGTCGGATCGGCTCACCGAGGCGATCACACGCACCGTCCCCGTCTCCGACGACCTCCCCGGCACCGAGGTGCTGGCCAAGGCGTACGAGGCACTCGCCTCTTCCTTCGACCCGGTGAACGGTGGGTTCGGCGGCGCCCCGAAGTTCCCGCAGGAGCCCGATCTCGACTTCCTCCTCCGAATCCGGGGCGAGGAGTGGGCACCCCGCGCCGGGCAGATGGTGAGGGTGACCCTCTCGGAGATGGCCGCCGGGGGGATCCACGATCACATCGGCGGAGGGTTCGCCCGCTACTCGGTGGATGCACAGTGGCTGGTCCCCCACTTCGAGAAGATGCTCTACGACAACGCCCAGCTCGCTCGTCTCTTCCTGTGGGCCGGGATCGAGCTCGATGAGCCCGACCTGGTTGGGGTGGCGAGATCGACAATCACCTACATGCTGGGCCAACTTCGTGATGCCGATGGCGGCTTCTACTCCGCCGAGGATGCCGACTCCGAGGGGGTGGAGGGGAAGTTCTACGTGTGGACCAAGGACCAATTGGATGATGTCCTCGGCCCTGAGGAGGGCACCGAGGCGGCCCGCTTCTTCGGGGCCACGCCGCACGGCAATTTCGAGGGAGCCAACATCTTCTACCGGCCGACATCGGACCCCTGGACCGAGCGGATCGAATCCATCCGTGGCCGTCTCCTCGTCGCCAGGTCGGAGAGAGTGAGACCCGGCCTGGACGACAAGGTGGTGGCCTCGTGGAACGGGCTGGCCATCCGGGCCCTGGCCGAAGCCGGTGCCGCCCTCGATGAAAGGACCTACGTGGAGGCGGCCACGGTCACCGCCCGCTTCGTTCTCGGACGAATGATGGACGGCGACCTGCTGTTCCGATCGTGGCGGGACGGTAGGACCGGCGTGCCCGGTTTTCTCGAGGATTACGCGGCGATGGCCCTGGGTCTGTTCGCCCTCTATGCCGCTACCGGGGAAGACGAGTGGTACGTGGCTGCCCGGGATCTGACCGAGGGCCTTTCCGCCCGCTTTGGGGATCGGCAGGGCGGTTTCTTCGACACTGCTGAAGCGGGTGAGAGTCTGATCAAGCGACCCAAGGACCAGAGCGACAACCCACTCCCCTCGGGAAATGCCATGGCGGCCGAGGCCCTTCTGCTCCTTGCTTCCTACAGCGGCGATCTCGGCTTCCGCGAGCAGGCGATCGCCACCCTTCGAAGCGCCGGGGTGCTGATGGATCGATATCCGTCGATGGTCGGACACCATCTGGGAGTGCTCCACTCGTTACTCGACAGCCAGGAGCTGGCCATCGTGGGCACCGAATGGCCGGAGCTAGCCCGCGTGTTCTGGTCGGGCTACCGACCTGGCGTCGCACTGGCTGTCTCTGCCGATGGCAAGGGTCCAGTCCCATTGCTCGAAGGGAGGTTCAAGGAGGGCGAAACCCTGGCTTACGTCTGCCAGAACCACGTCTGCGCCCTGCCCACGGCCGACAAGGCGGCACTCGCCGAGCAGCTGCCTTAGGCAGTCTGTTGGGCCCGGTTCAGTGCCGACGCCATGACCTCCTCCGGGTAAGGCCCGAGCCTGGCTGCTTCCTCGACTGGTAGTCCTTCATCTAGACAACGCCTCGCCACCGCCGCCACGGCCTCGATCTCATCCAACTGAGCCACGGCATCGTCCCGATCCATGACGTCTCCGTGGCCAGGAACGATTGTGGCCGGATCCAGGGCCAGGGCCGATCGGAGTGTCTGTGGCCACGACAGCGGATAGCCGTCGTCGAAGACGGGTGGCGCACCCTCTTCAACCAAGTCGCCGAAGAACGCGATTTCGCCCACTCGGACGACTATGTCGGCGTCGGTGTGGCCCAGCCCGTGATAAGTCATCGCCACGATCGTGTCGCCGAGTTCGAGCCGGGTTTCGTCGGCGAACACTTTGGTCGGTGGCGTGATGACGACGTCCGCTATCTCGGCCAACCGGTCGGGGAGCCAGGCGACAGCGTCTTCCTTCATCGATTCGCCCCGCTCCACCATCGCCTTCCGGCAGAGGTCATGGCCCCAGATCTCTGCGCCGGGGAATCGTGTGTTGCCGAAAGTGTGGTCCCAGTGCCAGTGGGTGTCGATGACCCACCTGACCGGGTCATGGGTGAGGGATGCCAGTTCGGAGAGAAGCTCGTCGGCTTCGCGGTGACTTGCTCTCGTGTCGATGACAAGGACACCGTCCTCGACGATCACTACCCCGACATTCAGGTCGAGCGATTCATAGCGGCGCCGGAACACCCCATCGGCCAGCTCGTCGAACATCGGGCGGGGAGCCTACGAGATCGGTCAGACGTGCTGACCCACCTCAGCCGGGACCTGAAGGGCCTGGGCGGAGACGAGGACATAGGTGATCCAGAGCACGTCGGCGAGGAGCAGGTGCACCAGTTGCATCCAGACCGGCACACCGAGAGCGACGTTGAGGATCCCGGTCAGCATCATCAGTCCGACAAGGACGGGAAGGGCCCTGCCGGCGCTCGATCTCGGTGATCCGAGCCGCCCCGAGAACCACCAGCCGATCGAAGCCGCTACCACAGCGAGGATCGGATGGACGACGCGCAGGTCGGTGAGGAAGTGGGCTTCGCCACTGCCAGCCGTCCCGGACCCGTCCTTGGGGAACAGGGTGTCCGCCAGTGCGGTTACGGCACCAGTCGCGGCGAGAAGGACGATGGTGACAGCCCCGACCAGTACCCAACGCCACAATTCGGGGTGCGAC
>JALDXM010000151.1:0-6029 GCA_032155085.1 Actinomycetota bacterium
CGCCATCCACTCCACTGCTCTCGGTCCCGCCCTCGGCGGGACTCGCTTTTTTCCCTACCAGACCGAGCAAGACGCACTCATCGACGTGCTCCGACTGACCAAGGGGATGACCTACAAGGCGGCGGCCGCCGGCTTGGACCTGGGTGGCGGCAAGGCGGTCATCATCGGCGATCCGGCCACCGACAAATCCGAGCGACTCCTCCGCGCCTACGGGCGCTTCGTCGACTCGCTCGGTGGCCGGTACATCACCGCTGAAGATGTCGGCACCACCACCACGGATGTGGACCTCATCCGACGGGAGACCAATTGGGCCCTCGGCTATTCCATCGCCATGGGCGGCGCCGGCGACCCTTCCCCGGTCACATCCCGTGGACTCTTCGCCGCCGCCCGAGCGGTCGCCGATTTCCTATGGGGCGACCCGGATCTGGCCGGTCGCCGATTCGCGGTGCAGGGAGTCGGGAAGGTCGGCTCCGCCTTCGTCCAACTGCTGGTAGAGGCCAGGGCCGAGGTGATCGTGGCAGACACCTCGGAGGAGGCCGCGAGGCAAGCGGTGGACAACTACGGGGTGAAACTGGTCGACATCGAGGAGGTACACACGGTCGACTGTGACTTCTACTCCCCTTGCGCGCTGGGCGGCGGCCTGAATCGGGACACGATCCTGCAGCTCAATTGTCAGGCCGTAGTGGGCAGCGCCATCAACCAGCTGGCCGAGGACGAGGATGCCGACCGCATCGCCGAGCGCGGGATCCTGTACGCCCCCGATTTCGTGGTGAACGCAGGCGGTCTGATCAATGTCTACGACGAGCTCCACGGCTATTCGAAGATGCGGGCCATGCATCGCGTCGACTCCATCTTCGACGCGACCAAGGCGATCCTCGAGATCTCGAAGGAAGAGGGGATCAACCCGAACCAGGCAGCCGTGATGCGGGCCGAGGATCGGATCCGGAACATCGGCGACCTTCGCCGGTTCCACCGGAGCGGGGAGGACGAGCGTTGACCTCCTCGCATCGGACCTACGGGATGGACTTCGACCGCAATCTCCACCACGGGGAGCTCGGCCTGACCGACGAGCAGATGATCGAGATGTACCGGCTGATGCTGACCACGAGACGCATCGACGACCGATTGTTCGCACTTCAGCGTCAGGGCCGCGCCCCGTTCGTGGTCGGCTCCTCCGGTCACGAGGCGGTCCAGGTGGCCTCAGCACTGGCCCTGGACCGCGATCGCGACTGGGTGCTTCCTTACTACCGGGACATGGGGGTGGCACTCGCCTGGGGGTTCACCCCTGAGGAGATCTTCCTCGGTGCCTTCGCCAAGAAGACCGACCCCATGTCGGGCGGGCGCCAGCTCCCCGGGCACTGGTCCAGCCGGGAGCGAAGGGTCCTAACACAGTCGTCGGTGATCGGCACTCAGTACCCCCACGCTGTGGGCATCGCCCAGGCGGTGGCCAACCGGGGCGACGATGCAGTTGTTGCGGTCTACGGGGGCGAGGGCTCGACTTCGGAAGGCGACTGGCACGAGGCGATGAACTGGGCCGGAATACGCAACCTCCCCATCATCTTCGTGATCGAGAACAACCGCTACGCCATCTCGGTCCCGGAGGAGGAGCAGGTGGCGGGGAGCCTGGCGGCAAGGGCCGAGGCCTACGGCTTCCCGGGCGTCGAGGTGGACGGAAACAGAACACTCCGGGTCTACAAAGTCATGCAGGAGGCGGTGCGACGTGCCCGGGCCGGGGAGGGGCCGACTCTGATCGAGGCAGAGACCTACCGGTACTACGCCCACACCTCTGACGACAACGACACTCTTTACCGGAGTCGTGAGGAGGTCGAGACCTGGCGCAAGCGTGACCCGGTGGCCCGCGTCCGCCAGTACCTCATCGAGAACCGGCTCCTCACCGAGGCCGAAGAGGATCGGATCGACAACGAGGTGATCGACACGCTGGCGGCCTCGGTCGAGAAGGCCGAAGCCGCCCCCAACCCCGACGAGCCGACCAGCCGGGTCTATGCAAGGGTGATCGAGCCGGGCCCAGCCGTGACCGAGCCTGAGCCCGAGGTTGCCGGGGAGACAGTGAACCTGATCACCGCCGTCAACATGGCCCTTCATGAGGTGATGGAGGCACACGATGACACGGTGGTGTTCGGTGAGGACGTCGCCCGGCGAAAGGGCGGGGTGTTCAAGGCAACCCAAGAGCTGACGGACCGCTTCGGAGCCGACCGATGCTTCAACACGCCGATCGCAGAGTCGTCGATCATCGGCGTCGCGATCGGGATGTCAGCCGCCGGGTTCAAGGTGATCCCGGAGATCCAGTTCGCCGACTACATCCACCCAGCCTTCGACCAGCTCGTCTCGGAGGCTGCCCGCATCTCTTTCCGCTCCGACGGCAGGTGGAACGTGCCCATGGTGGTGCGGACGCCGTACGGCGCCGGCATCCACGGCGCGCTCTATCACTCGCAGTCCATCGAGGCCTTCTACGCCCATGTTCCAGGTCTGAAGGTGGTGGTGCCTTCCACGCCGGCCGACGTCAAGGGCCTGCTCTTCACCGCGGTCGAGGACCCCGACCCGGTCATGCTCCTGGAGCCGAAAAAGCTATACCGCCTTGCCAAAGGGTCATACCCGGCCGGCGAGCACAGGGTGGCGTTGGGCAGAGCAGCCATCCGTCATCCAGGCAACGACCTCACGATCATCGCGTATGGGGCTATGGCTCACTTCGCCACGGAGGCCGCAGATCTTCTCGAGGAGCTCGACATCAGCCCGGAGGTAATCGATCTCCGCAGCCTGAAGCCACTCGACTGGGCCACGATCGAGGAGTCGGTCAAGAAGACCTCACGGGCCTTGATCGTCTACGAGGACAACGAGTTCGCCGGCTATGGCGCCGAGCTGGCGGCCCAGATCGCCGACAAGACCTTCGAATGGCTGGACGCACCCGTGCGTCGATATGCGCTCCCCGACGTGCCGATCATGCCCTACGCCGGATCGCTCGAGAACGACCTGTACCCCACCCCGGAGAGCATCGTTCAGAAGGCCCAGGAGTTGGCGAAGTATTAGGTCCTTGGTACTTGGTACTGGGTACTGTCGGATAAATGTCGCTGTTAGGGCATCTGTCGCAGATAGCGGGTCAGGCATTCGCCGATCTCGGCCTGTCGTCAGACCTGGGGGAGACGGTCCCCTCGCAGCGGCCCGAGCTCGCCCAGTTCCAGGTGAACGGAGCCATGGCGGCGGGCAAGGCCGTCGGCCGACCCCCGAGAGAGATCGCACAGGAGGTGGCAGACCGACTCTCGGGCCATCCCGACGTGTCCCGCGTCGAAGTCGCCGGACCTGGATTCATCAACATCACGCTTACCGACGAGGCCATCGCACGCTTCGCGACGGAGGCCGCAGGCGATCAGTACCTCGGATTCGAGGTCACAGCCAGGCCCGAGACCGTGGTAGTCGACTATGCCGGCCCCAACGTGGCCAAGGCGATGCATGTCGGCCATCTGCGGGCGACGATCATCGGCGATTCACTCGCCCGTCTCTTCTCTTTCGCCGGTCACAAAGTCATACGTGACCCGCATTTCGGGGACTGGGGGTTTCAGATGGGCCTTCTCATCGCAGCATTGGCCGACGAGCAGCCCGACCTCCCCTATTTCGACCCGGATGCCGGCGAGTACCCGACGGAGTCACCGGTCACTCTCGATGACCTCCAGCGGGTCTATCCGGAGGCGTCGGCACGAGCCCGGAGTGACGATGACTTCGCGGATGCCGCACGCATGGCCACCGTCCGCCTGCAGCAAGGTGATCCCGGCTACCTCGCGCTATGGGCCCACATGAAAGGAGTCTCCGAGCAGTCGCAGCGAAAGGACTTCGGGGCGCTGGGTGTCAACTTCGACCTCTGGTACGGCGAGTCGGACGTGCACGACCGCCTCGCCCCTCTGGTCGCCGGTCTGCGCGAGTCTGGTGTCGCCGAGGAATCGCACGGGGCATTGGTGATCCGTGTGGCGGAGGAGACCGACAATCGGGAGATACCGCCGCTGATTCTCGAAAGCCGCTCGGGTGGCTTTCTCTACAGCACAACCGACCTGGCCACAGTCCAGATGCGGGTCGAAGAACTACACGCCGATCTGATGTTGTACGTCGTCGACCGACGCCAGGCCGATCATTTCGTGCAGATCTTCCGAGCGGCCCGGCGGGCAGGGATCGTCCCCGAAGACACCCGCCTCGAGCACATCTGGTTCGGGACCATGAACGGGCCGGACGGCAAGCCATTCAAGACGAGAGAAGGCGGGGTAGTTCGCCTCGCAGATGTCATCGACATGCTCACCGTCGCCGCCCGGAGGCGGCTCGACGAGGCGCATCTCGCCGAGGAGTATCCCGACGAGGAAAGGGACCAGATCGCGGAGATGGTCGGGATCGCCGCCCTGAAGTTCGGTGACCTCATCAACAACCGCACATCCGACTATGTCTTCGACCTGGACCGATTCAGCTCGTTCGAGGGGAAGACCGGGCCGTATCTCCAGTACGCAGCAGTCAGGATCAAGTCGATTCTTCGTCGCGCCTCGGCCGCGGGTTTCGCCCCCGGGAGCCTGCTGCCGCCGACGGTCGACACCGAGCGCGACCTGATGCTGGAGTTGTTGCGTCTCCCTGAAGTCGTGGGGAGGGCAATCGACCTGCGGGCGCCGAATCATGTGGCCGAGTTCGCCTTCGACCTCGCCGGGAAGTTCAACCGGTTCTACGACACGTGCCACATCCTGTCCGAGCCCGACGAGGGCCGACGCGGCTCGTGGTTGAGCCTGTCCACCTGGGCCCTGTCGGCGCTGGAACGTCTCCTCGACCTCCTCGGCATCGAAGTCCCCGACCGGATGTAGCCGTGTCGTTCGTCATTCGACCCGCTCGGGCCGAGGACGTTGCACTGATCGCGTCGTGGACCCAGGACACGTTCTCGTGGGGGGACTACGTGCCGGAGCGGCTCCCCGGTTGGCTGGAGGAACCCGACTCACTGGTCGTCGTCTGTGTCCTCGACGACGACGTGCCGGTGGCCCTGTCCCGGGCCGAGCTCCTGTCCCCTGTGGAAGCATGGCTGAGCGCGGCGAGGGTCCATCCCGACCATCGAAGGACGGGGATGGGCAGAGCCATGAACGACTACGGGGTGGAGTGGGCCAGGGACAAGGGTGCCCTGGTCGCCAGGCTCGCCGTGGAGGCCGAGAACGACGCGGCCATCGGGCAGGTCTTGCGGTCCGGGTACCGACAGACCGGAGAGTGGGTGAATGCGACGGCACCGCCCTCCTCAGGTCGCCGTCTCGAGAACGACCTTCGGCTCAGGCCCGGCACAACCGTCGACGCCGATGCAGCTTGGACCTTCTGGTCACAGAGCGATCTGGCGCAGGCGGCACACGATCTGATCTCAGTCAGATGGCGCTGGCGAAAGGCCTCCGTGCATGACCTGGAGACGGCGGTCGATGCGCATGGCTTCCTTCACGGGCTGGGCGGATGGGCAATCGCCGAGCCCAGCGACGAGGGCATCTTCATCCGCTGGCTGGCTACCACCAAGGCTGACGCCCCGCTGCTGCTCCAAGGGCTCAGGGATCTCCAGAGGGATTCACGCGGCGAGCAGGTGGAACTGATGGCGCCGGCGATCGCCTGGATGCTGGAGGCACTGCAGCGCGAAGGGTTCGATCTCACCGAGGTCCGGATCTTCGCCAAGAGTCTCTGAGCGTTCTGTGCGGATCTACCGAGCGTGTGGCCGCGCGTATCCGCACAGAACGAAGGAAAGGGACTCAGGAAACGATTGCCATGGTGGCCACGACCCAGACAACGAACATGATGGGCAGGTCGGCTGCGCGGACCCAGGAAGGCGGGTCGGGAACCATGCGCACGACAAGAGATGCGGGCACTCCGATCAGCGGCATGACCGTCATACCAGCGACACCGACCGCCCGTATTCCCTCCACCCCCGTCGTTATTGGAACCGGGAGACCCTGAACGGGCCCATCGAGCAGCCCGTGGACCAGGAGGAGCAGCAGGCCTACAACGAACACTGCGATGATCCGACC
>JALDXM010000152.1:0-6012 GCA_032155085.1 Actinomycetota bacterium
GCCGGGGAAAGCGTGACCTACGGCCAGATGGTGCAGGCAGTAGAGCGCCGTTCTGCCGGCGGCACCAAGGTCATCAGGCCCCGGCTCGATATCCCGTCGATAATCGACCTCATCGCTGTCATGTCCAGCGGCTCGGCGGTGATTGCCCGTGAGGCCGTAGATGCGACCATCGTCGATCCTCGCGGCGCGGCCTCCGTGGTGTTCACGTCGGGCACGACAGGCGGTCCCAAAGGAGTCCGCCTGACTGCAGGGAATTGGGAGGCTGCGGCTGAGGCCTCGAGGCGCCACCTCGGGCACGGCCCTGACGACATCTGGTTGCTGGCCATGCCGCTGCATCACGTAGCCGGGCTCTCCATCGTGTTGCGATCGGCGTACGCGGGCGGAATGGTGCGGATGCTCGATGACTTCGAGCCGGCGAAGGTCGCTGCCCAACTCCATGGCGGCGTGACCATGGCCTCGCTGGTGCCAACGATGCTGGTGCGGGTTCTCGAGGTCGAATCAGGCGGCTACGACGGCGTCAGGAGCGTCCTGCTCGGTGGAGGCCCGATCCCTGATGGCCTCCTAGAAAGGGGCGTAGCTGCCGGGTTGCCACTTCTCCCGACCTATGGATTGACTGAGACCGCGGGGCAGGTTGCAACACTCAGACCAGGGGACCCGCCGGCGAACAAGGCCCATCCCCTGCCTGGCGTCGAGCTCAGGATCGAGCCCGATGGGCATATCGCGATACGCGGGCCGATGGTCAGCCCCGGTTATGTCGGTGAGGCGGATCGGGAGGCGAATGCCTGGCTGGTCACTCAGGACGTGGGGTCGATCGATGAGGATGGGGCGCTGCGTGTCCTGGGCCGGGCCGATGAGGTGATCGTGAGCGGGGGGGAGAACATCGACCCAGGCCGCGTAGAGGCCGAGATCGCCTCGTTGCCGGGAATCACTCGTGTGCTGGTTCTCGGGGTGCCCAGCGAGGAGTGGGGGATGGAGGCGGTCTGTCTCTACGTGGGCGATATCGAGGAGAGCAGAGTCGAGTCCCGACTCAGGGAAGCGCTGCCCGGGTTCATGATCCCCAGACGATGGCTCCGTGTGTCCGAACTGCCGATGACGCCGATGGGGAAGCCTGATCGGGCGGCGGCGTCCCGGTTGTTCAGCTGACTCTCAGCCCGATCATCACGCCTTCTCGAAACGGGAAGGCCACTGTCTCGAAATCCGGGTCCAGAGCGATATGCCGATTGAAGGCGTCCGTCCCGTGCCCCTGGTCGATCCACCCGCTGCCCGTGCCATAGACGTTGTCGGCGATGACCAGACCGCCGACCGGGATGTTGGACCGGACGAGCTCGAAATAGCCCGTGTACTCAGACTTGGCCGCGTCGAGGAACAGCACGTCGAGACTTTCCGGCTCGAGCTCGCCGGCCAGCTGGGACAGCACCTCGAGCCCGAGGCCGATCCGGATGTCGACGCGGTCGGAGATTCCGGCTCGTGCGAACTGCTGTCCGGCAAACTGGGCATGGAACGGCTCGTATTCGATGGTGATGAGACGCCCGTCGGGTCTGAGGCCACGAGTGATCCAGATCCCCGAGTACCCGCCCAGGGTCCCAACCTCGACGGCGAGCCTTCCCTCTGTCATCGAGGTGAGGATCATCAGGAGACGGCCCACGTCGGGGCCCACTGCGATCTCGGGCAAGCCTGCCGCCACTGCCTCGTCCATCAGCCCGGCGAGGTGCTCGTCCTGGGCGCCGAACACCTCACGGGAGTAGCGGTTGATGAAGTCCCAGCTCTCCGGGGTCATGGTCGGCACTGGGGCGACCTTAGGCCGGCACACTGCGACCTTTTGAAATTGGGACGGAAACGTGTCAAATACGATACGTTCTGCTCCCAATTTCGGTCGTTGGCTTACGCAGCCCTCATGTCCTCGACAGACCGGAGGTCGGCCGCGAGCAGCGCCAGGGCGTCGGTCACCAGCTCGCGCACTTCCACCTCAGGCAGGCCGGTCGCGTTGGCGATGGTGGAGAAGGCAGCCGGGGCGCCGTCGGAGAACCCGAATCGGAGCTCGAGGACCTGTCGGTGGAGCTCGGGTAGATGGGCCATGCTGGCCCTCAGCGTGTCCTCGACGATACGGTATTCGACCTCGGTGGAAGGATCGATCGCCTCGGCGTCGGTGATGAAGTCACCTAGCAGGGCGCCGTCCTCGCCGACCGGGGTCTCGAGAGCGACCGTCGTGGCCACGGACAGCGCCTTGTCGACATCGGTCACGCTCACACCGGTCAGGTCGGAGATCTCTTCAGGGGTTGCGACGCGGCCCAGCTTGGTCCGAAGCTCCTCGGCCGCTCCTCTAACGACGGGAAGGATGTCGAAGAGGGCAGACGGGATGTGGATCGAGTCGCTCTGATCGGCTCGGGCGCGCTGCAGGGCCTGGCGAATCCACCAGGTGGCATAGGTGGAGAACTTGAACCCCTTCCGCCAATCGAACTTCTCGACGGCGCGGATCAGGCCCAGGTTCCCCTCCTGGATGAGGTCGAGCATCTCGACGTTGGGCCCGGCATAGAGACGGGCGTTGGACACGACGAGACGGAGGTTGGCCTCGATGAACTCCTGACGGGCATGCGTCCCCTCTCGGGAGGCGCGCTGGAGACGCACCCGCTCCGATGCGTCCTTGACCCCCGCTTCCAGGGTCGCGCGAGCGTCCGCCCCAGCCTCCATGGCCTGGGCGAGTCGAACTTCGTCCTCGGCGGTGAGCAGCGGCCTGCCGCCGATGCCGGCCAGGTACTGGCTCAGGGAGTCGCTGGTGAGCCGTCCGGTCTCATCGACGAGCGAACCGTGCCTCTTCTCTGTGTAACTCATGTCTTGACTTCGCATTGTGCACAACATCGAACGTAGGTTCGCTGTCGGTAATTCCCTCTCTTTGCAGGGGAATGTTCATTGTTGCGGCTCGATCAGTCCAATTCAGGCCGTTTTCGGGACGTCTTCTTCTCGCTGTGAGCCTTCTTCTCGGCCAAACGGCGCTCCTTGACCGCCTTTGACGGCTTGGTCTTCCTACGTGCCTTGCGTACGACCAGGGCCTGCTCGAGACGCTGCTTGAGACGTTCGCGACCAATCTCCCGGTTCCGCCATTGCGATCGGGTGTCAGAAGCGGTCACCTCGACCACAGGCCCGAGTCTGCGGATCAGCCTTTGCTGGATCTCCTCGGGGAAGGAGGAGGCGGCAATGTCGAACCGAATGGTTACCGCGGTCTCATTCTTGTTGGCGTGCTGGCCGCCCGGACCGCCGGATGCGTCGAATCGCTCTTCGATCTCAGCCTCGGGAATGGACCATTCCCCAACCTCGATCCCTTCGGGGGTCACACCTCTTCGTAGTACTCGGTGCCGAGATGGGTGATCAACTCCTCACCCATCATGTGGCGGAGGTTGTTCTTCAATTTGGTCAGCTGGATGAAGAGGTCGTTCTCGGCATACAGCCCCGCCGCCGACTGCGGGCTCTTGAAGTAGAAGGACAGCCATTCCTGGACCCCGGACCGGCCGGCACGAGCCGCCAAATCCATGAAGAGGGCGAGGTCGAGAACGATCGGGGCGGCGAGGATCGAGTCCTTGCACAGGAAGTCGATCTTGATCTGCATCGGGTAGCCCAGCCATCCGAAGATGTCGATGCTGTCCCACCCCTCTTTGTCATCACCGCGGGGTGGGTAGTAGTTGATCCGGACCTTGTGATAGATGTCGCCGTAGAGCTCGGGGTAGACGTCGGGCTGGAGGATCTGCTCCAGCACGCCAAGCTTGGACACCTCCTTCGATCTGAAGCTGTCTGGATCGTCGAGAACCTCACCGTCGCGATTGCCGAGGATGTTGGTGGAGAACCAGCCCTTTACGCCGAGCATCCTGGCCTTCAATCCGGGGGCCACCATCGTCTTCATAAGGGTCTGGCCCGTCTTGAAGTCCTTGCCTGAGATCGGCACCCCTTCCAGGGCGGCCAGTTCGACCATGGCCGGGATGTCGACGGTCAGATTTGGAGCCCCATTGGCGAACGGCACCTTCATCTTGAGGGCGGCATAGGCGTAGATCTGCGATGGGCTGATGGCGGGGTCGTTGTCTTTCAACCCCTGTTCGAACCGCTCCAGGTCGGCGTGAACATCCGATGGTTCCTCATATGCCTCGGTGGAACCGCACCAGACCATGACCAGACGGTCGACGCCGCGCTCGCCCCGGAAGTGGTCGATGTCCTCCATCAGGCGCTCTGCCAGGTCCATGTGGGTCGCCGCCTCCCTCACCTGGTCGATGCCGTCGAGGTTCTTCACCCACCGGCTGGAAAACACCGCCGGGTAGGGCTTGACGGAGCGGAGCTCATCGCCGATCCCCTCGATGTCCCGGGCGTCGAGGACCCCGGCTTTCATCGCCGAGGTGTATGCGTCATCGGAGTACGGGTCCCATCCCCCAAACTCGAGGTCATCGAGCCCGGCCAGCGGGACGAAATCCTTGATCAGGGGGTTGCGGTCATCGGTCCTCTTCCCCAGTCGAATGTGAGACAGCTGGGTCAGCGAGCCGAACGGGTGGGCGTAGCCCTTGCGGGCGGCGAGGACACCGGCGATGAACGTGGTGGAGACGGCTCCCATGCCGGGGGTGAGGATTCCGAGCTTGCCCGTGGGCGGGGCCGGCGGCTGACTTGGCGACATGAGACCTCCTGGCTCGGAACGATAGGGGAATCGGGCCGTTTCCCGGCAGCCGGGAAAGTGCATAGCCTGCGCCCGTGGATCGTGCTCCTGACTCGATCGGCCCGAGCGTCGATGTCGCCCTCCTCGCCGATGCTGTGCAGGCGGTGCGGGGCAAGCTGTTCGTCCTCGGTGGTGGGTGGGACACGCTTTGGGTCCGATCCTTTCCGGCGCGCCACCCGAGCATGGCCATCGGTCTGCGACTCCGTGTCCCGACGTCCTGGCATGCCGATGTGCTCGACCTGTCGGTCGATCTCCAGGATGCCGACGGGGCGCCGTTGTTGACCAAGCCCCTCTCCCATCAAGTGAAGCTCCCCCCACACCCTCAGGCATCGGCGGCCACCGATTTCGGGGTGGTCAGGTCGTTCACCTTCAACAACCTTCTCTTCTCCGC
The DNA here is from genome assembly GCA_032155085.1 of Actinomycetota bacterium. Classification (GTDB taxonomy): domain Bacteria; phylum Actinomycetota; class Acidimicrobiia; order Spongiisociales; family ZC4RG35; genus JARDZU01. The sequence goes on from JALDXM010000152.1 coordinate 5,079, forward strand.
CGAGGGGTCGTACTCGTTTGTGATCACGGTGGACGGCGAGCCTGTCTCTCGCCTCCGATTCATGGTCCGCGCCCGCCCCACGCCGCCCTCCGAGACCTGACCCAGCTGCGCGCTCTCCGCGCGTAGAGATCACACTCGGCGCGGAGTTGGTGTAGTAATCGGACCCTGCATAGCGTGCCTCTCGCTGCGAGGGACACCAGGAATGTCCCTCGTTTTATTTTCCAAAAGGTCAGGAGATTCAATGGCGTCCAGAGGGGCTGCGCCCTTGCTCACGCTCGTGCTGGCGGCGGTTTTCGTCGCCGGCTTCGCGAACCCGGTACCACTCGCTCGTGCCGATTCCGCACCACCGTTCAACGTCGAGTTCCCCCAAGACTCGCAGGTGACCATCTTCTCGTCGACATTCGGAGCCAGCCGCTCCGGAGGTCGTAGTCATCATGGCAACGATCTGATGGCCCCCAAGCTGACCCCCGTCTATGCGGCGGCCGACGGCGTCATCCTCCGGATCGACTCATCCGGTCTGGGAGGCCGCTATGTCGAGATCCAGCACGCTGCCGGCTGGTCGACCCGCTACATGCATCTCAACAACGATGACCCCGGCACCGACAACGGGAGCGCAGACTGGTCCCTGACGGTGGTGCCCGGTCTAGTGGTTGGCAGTCCGGTCAAGGCGGGTCAGCAGATCGCCTACGTGGGCGATTCCGGGAATGCCGAGTGGACCGGGTCACACACCCACTTCGAACTGGCATTCGAAGAGAGCGCGATAGATCCATATCCGGTCCTCAAGGATGCCTACGCCCGTGCTCAACAAGTGCGCGCGGCAGCCATGCGTGCCTCCATGCGGCTCGGTGAGGACAAGCTGGCCTGAATCAAGGGGGTAGGACCCGGGCGTCGTCGAGAGCGACGACCTCGTCTACGAGGGTCGGGCTCGCCGGGG
>JALDXM010000153.1:0-5994 GCA_032155085.1 Actinomycetota bacterium
AGGTCAGCGCCGCCGGCGTGACCCGGCATCCGCCCGACCTCCGCGCCACCGTCGCCCTTCGCGACGCGATGTGGTCGGCGATCGTGATCGCCTCCATCACCGCCGCCATCACCACTCGCTCGATCGTCGGCGGGGAATTGGAGCTGCAGACTGCCGTGTATCGGTTGCAGAGCCCCAGTGAGCTGATCCTCTATGCGGGCCTGGCCCTCGCAGTGGTCGCGGTGGGCCTGTTGTTCCTGAACATGGTGGGCCGGCTGGACAGCGCCCTCCGACCCCGAGCGCGGGCACTTGGCTTCGTACGCCCGCTGATGGCCGGTCTGCTCGTGGCCGGCCTGATCTTCTTCGAGCCCCGCCTTTTCGGCACGGGCCAGTCGGTTATCAACGAACTGCTCGCCGGGGACAACATGTCATCGGCCTGGTGGGCGCTGATCCTGCTCGCCATTGGGAAGGCGGTCGCGACCAGCCTGACTACGACCTCGGGCGCATCGGGTGGTGCCTTCATGCCGTCGCTGTTCATGGGCGCGGCCGTGGGCACGGGCTTTGCCTTGCTTGCCTCAGAAGTGTGGCCAACGCCAGTCGAGTCTGGCGCCTTTGCAGTGGTCGGAATGGCGGCGATGTTCGCCGTGGTGGGTAGGGCTCCGCTGACAGCCATCCTCATGATCTTCGAGGTGACCGGAGCGCGCGACTATCAGCTCATTCTCCCGCTCATGCTCACCGCCACCCTCGGCACCTTTCTCGCCGAGCGAACCCATCCGGATTCGATCTACTCGATGATCCTGCGCCACATGGGGATCAAGGTGAGGAAGACCGGAGAGGTCGACTTGCTGGACACGGTCCAGGTGGGCTCGGTGATGGCAACCGAACCGGCGGTGTGCTCGACCACGGACGCCGTCTCAGAGGTGGAACACAGCTTGCATCGCACCCGGTCCCACGGGTTGCCGGTGGTCGAGGATGGGAGTCTCGTCGGCATCATCACCCTCTCCGACATCGCCCGGGCCGACGAAGGTGACGTGACTGTGGCGAGCGTGATGACCCATCGGCCCGCAACAGTGGTGCCGAGCACGCCCGTCTCCACCGCTCTGGAGCGAATGGCGGTGCTCGGCGTTGGTCGTCTGCCGGTGGTTGGGGAGGATGACCCGGCCCGGCTCGTTGGTGTGTTCAGGCGGGAGGACGCTGTCCGGGCCTATCACGAGGCGCTGACCGCCAACACCGACTTGGAGCTGCATCGGGCCAGGCTCGCGCAGCGCACCGACCCTGGGGCGGGCTACTACGAGTTCAGGATCCCGCCCGGGTCGATGGCCGACGGTCGGGCGATCAGGGAGGTGGCCTGGCCCGAGGGCTCGACGCTGGTATCGATCAGGCGAGACAGGCATGTGGAGGTGCCCACCGGCGACACGGTGCTGGAACGGGGGGACGTGGTCACGGCCTTCGGCACACTGTCATCCAAGGAGCGCATGATCGAGCGTCTCAACGCCGGCGCCGATGAGCCCACCGCCGAGATCTGGTTGGAGGACATCGAGGCCCAGGGGGACGCCGGTGCGGATGGCATGCAGCCCGATCCTGGCCCCGACCGGGATCCATAGAATCGGAAATGGCAATCGAGGAGATAAGTAGATGGAGGGTGTCGCACTCGCATTCCTGGTGCTGATCGTGATCGCCGTTTTGGCCGTCGCCCTGTCCAGGCAACGCAAGAGAGCGGCCAACGTGGACCTGGAGGACAAGTCGTGGCTGAAGGGCATAACGGTTGAGGAGGAGCCGGCGGTTCGGACGGCTCCGGTGCGTGACTTCCATGTTCATGGCAACGAGGCGAGGGTGACGTTCGACGTCCCGTTGCCCGACGACGAGGACCAGGTCCTGAACGACCTCCTTGTCGACGAGGCCGTCGAGGTGGTGAGGGAGAAACGTCACACGCTTCCCATCGCCGACGTGACAGAGATTGTCGTATTCGCCGGCAGGGATGCGGTCAAGGAGGTGGGACGGGCCAAGCTCCCTTCCCCGGGAGTTCTGCCCCCTCCCATCGATCGTGACGTGTTCAACCTCACACATATCGCCAGAGATCCGTTCGCCTCGCAGTTCGACGTGGATCACTCGGTCAGTTACGACACCGCAGTTCGTGTTCCCGCCGACGAGTTGAAGCCCCTTCTCCAGGACCTCAGGGTGCCCCAGGGCTTGGATCGTGGATTGAGAGCGCGGGGCGTCGACCCTGACGCAGTCACCGGACCCGAGTTCATCCTGGCGCTTCTCGAGATGTTCGGGTACCAGGTCGCTTCACAGGGCGAGCCAGACGTCTACGTCGCCACCAAGGGGAATCTGCGGACCTTCATCCGCACCGACTCGTTCGACCCGGGTGAGCATCCTGAGCTCGACGAAGTCCTGGTCCGGAAGTTCGTGGCGGAGTTCGCCACCTCCGGCGCCGACCGGGGGATGTTCATCAGTGACAAATACGGCCCGTTCATGACCCATGACATAGAAGCAACCGACCGCCGGATCAGAATCGTGACCAGGGAAAGGGCCCAGGGTTTCATCGACTCCATGGCGCTGGGATAGCGGCTCTCGATGGAGAACCGGGGGGTGGGGCTATGATGAGAACAAGGAGCTAAGGAGGGCACGCGTTGTTCCGGAACTTCCAGGCACAGGAGCTATTGATTGTCCTTCTCATCGTCCTGCTCATCTTTGGGGCGAGGAAGCTGCCCGATCTCGCCCGTTCACTGGGCGCCTCGGCCAAAGAGTTCCGCAAAGGGGTTTCCGAGGGCTCTAAAGATGAAGATGCCGAGGAGCAGATGACCGAGGCGCAGGCAACTGATGCGCCCGCTGCCGAGGCAGTAGCCCCGGACGCACCACCGTCGGATACGCAAAACCCGGGCTAGCCCTGGAACCCAAACACGCCACGCCGGCGTTGTTGAGGTAGGCCTCCGTGACGGAGTCCGTCCCACTCACCTGGGAAGAGGTTGCACGTATCTATGGGCGCAAGATCTACAACTTTGCCTACCGGCTCACGGGGAACAGCGACGATGCCGCCGATCTCGTCCAGGAAGTCCTTCTCCGGGTTCGCAAAGGCCTGGCTGCCTACCAGCCAGGGAGCTTCGAGGGCTGGTTGTGGCGCATCACCAGAAACGCGTTCCTCGACGAGGTGCGACGCCGTAACCGTCGCCCGACCGCGCCTCTGCCTGACGAGGTCGACAGATGGGAGCTGGCCAGCACCCCTTCGGCCGATCAGGAGTACTCACGGATATCGCTCGGCGACGACGTGCAGAAGGCCCTGCTCGAACTGCCTTACGAGTTCAGGGAGGCAGTGGTGTTGTGCGACGTCGTCGGGCTCTCCTATGAGGAGATCGCCCGAGCAGTGGCCGTTCCCGTCGGCACGGTCAGAAGCCGCATCCATCGCGGCCGCAAGATGCTGCGGGAGTCGTTGACATGAACCATCGCGACGAGATGATCAGTGCCTATCTCGACGGTGAGCTGAACCGCTCGGAGATCGAACAGTTGAAGAGCCATCTCGCCTCTTGCGGCAAGTGCTCCGCCGAGATGCAGGAGATGCAGGTGGTGCGGTCGGCTGTCCGGTCGCTCCCGATGCTCGAGCTGCCCCCGGGACTCGTTCCCGAGGCCGACGCCGAAGTGATTCCCTTGCGGCGGAACAAGGGATTCTGGGTGGGGGCAGCGGCCGCCGCCGTCGCCCTCGTCATCGCTATCGCTGCCCTGGTAACGCCATCGAGCCCGTCCATCGCCCTCGACGAGCTCAACAGTCGATATGGCGCACGCGCCTCGCTGGACCCGGCCTTCGGGCCGGCGAAGGTCGTGGTCCCGGACCTGACTGAGCTCTTCGATTGAGACGCGTCCTGGCCCCAACCCTCACAGCACTCGCGATCGTGATGGTGCCGGCATCGGCGGCATTCGCCACCGACCTCGACCAGATCCTCGAGGAGAGCAAGGACGCCTCGTACAGCGCCGAGCAGGCCATCACTTGCTCGACACCGGACGGTGTGCGGAATGCCGTCGTCGAGCTGAGCCAGGCGAGTGGTGAGCTCCATATCGGTGCGCCGGTTGCGCCAGATGTAGAGGTCGCGTCGGGCTCCGGCGGATGGTCTTTGGTCCGGGATGGCGACGTGGTCAGCAGTGCCAATGTGGATGATGCCGGTGAGACGCCAGACCCCCTCTATGCCGTCGACGACGGTGCGCCGACCGACTACCTCGGGCGGGAGGCGACCTTGTATCAGATGACCGCCGATGATGTCGTGCGTGCCGAGATGGTGGTCGATTCCGAGTCCGGTGCACTCTTGCGGGTGGTGACGTTCAATGCCGACGGCAGCGTGTTCTGCGAGCGTCGATTCGTCACCTTCGACCCGAACGCTCCGGCGACGCCGCAGGCCGAGGCCGCGCCCGATGGCGAGGCATCCGAAGGGGTTGTCGATTCCAACCTGCCCGAGAGTCTTGGCGGGTTCCAGCGTCTCGATGTGTATCGGGACGAGGAGGGCATCCTCTTCGCCTACTACTCGGACGGGTTCTTCTCGTTCGCCGTGTTCCAGACCCCGACCCTGGTTGTTCTGGATGGGGGATCGAAGGTGACGGTCGGTGAGGGCGCCTACACACGGTCTTTCGGCCCCGGACAGGTCACCTACGCCTGGGAGACCCAGGGAGGCGCCATGGCACTGGTCGGTGACCTGCCTCCCGACATGCACCAGGAAGTCCTCCAGGGCTTGCCGGCCCCGCAGGACCCGGGGCTTTGGCGTCGTGTGTGGCGCAATCTCTTTGGTGACGCCACCTCGTCCCGTCCTCTCTAGCCGCCACCGAAGAACCGCTTGAACCAGTTTCCGCCTGGTCTTGGCGTGGCCGGCTCCTCTTCCGGTTCGTCGGTGGCACGATGCTCGATCAACCATGTCTCGGCGTCCTGGTAGGCGGTCCGGGTCGACTCACCGAGTTGTGACGTTGCCTCCACGATGCCGACCGAGCCACCTGTCTCGACGTGGCCGGCCCGCTCGAATTGTGCGACCAGAGCCGGGTCGACCCCGCTCAGGTAGAGCTTGCCCTCCACGCCTCGCAGCGCAGCGGAGTAGTCGGACAAGACCTTGAAGGCGGTTGCGCCGAGCGCAGTGCGCCCACGAAGCCGGAGGATCACCACGGGCTCGACAGCGTCGCCCACGATCGGCAGTCGGGCCTGGAGTGTCCTGGCCCCGGCGTAGTAGAGGCTGCCGTAAACATCGAGGAGAGTCACCGTGTGACTGGAGAGGGTTGGCGCCGCCGGTCCTTCGTCGAATCCGCCGTCATCACGTGGGGTCAGCTGCACGACGCGAAGGTCGAGTGCCTCCTGATTGAGCTGGAGGAGCAGGGAGATGATCACCCCGACACCGACCGCTTGTGGAATCGAGAGGATCAGGGTGGCGACGAAGGTGGCGATCATCGCAATTCGAGAGGTTGTGCCGGTCCGGAAGATCGATTCGATCTGACCGATCCGGAGCGATCCGATGGCGGCCACGATCAGGATGGCGGCGAGCGTGGGCATGGCGACGGCTCCAACCACCCCCGAGAAGGCACCCAGGATCACCAGCATCCATAGGCCGGAGAAGATCGCCGCCCAGCGGCCATGCGCACCGGCACTGATATTGAGGGCGGTAGCGCCCACCGACCCCCCGACCGGCATTCCCTTGAAGAAACCGGAGGCGATGTTGCCCGCGCCTTGTGCGATGAAGTCCCGGTTGGGACGCGACATGGAACCGTCCCTGTTTGGAGCCGACTCGGCCACTCCCGCCCCCTGCACGAGGACGATTGCGGCAATGGCGAACGCGGCCAGGATCAAGTCGCCGCTGATCAAGCCGAGCTCTGGCAGGGCCGGCAAGGGCAGGCCGCTTGGGATCTCGGCGATATCGCCGACCCGAGCCACCTCCTCGACGCCCGCAACAAGGAGAGTGGGCACCGCCAGCGCCACGATCGAGGCGTAGGCGGCGAGGGGCGTGCGGGCCAGCACGGCGCACTTCACCACGCCGGGCACAACCTTGCCGT
>JALDXM010000154.1:0-5975 GCA_032155085.1 Actinomycetota bacterium
GGGCGTTCCGGCTCGGCTCGGTCGGCAAGGCGTTGCCCGGTGTGGAGGTCCGCCTGGGGGATGACGACGAGCTCCTGATGAGGGGCGGGGTGATCTCAGACGGCTATTACAAGCTCCCCCTCGACACCACTGAGACATTCGATGCCGAAGGCTGGCTCCACTCCGGCGATCTGGCCCGGATCGACGACGAAGGGTTCGTCTGGATCGTGGGCAGAAAGAAGGAGATCATCATCACCGCCGGGGGCAAGAACATCGCGCCGGCGAAACTGGAGACGATCCTGGGCAACCATCCGCTCATCTCCAAGGCATGCATGGTTGGTGACGGGCGGAAGTTCCTGACCATGATCGTCGCCCTCGATCACGAGGAAGCTCCGGCCTGGGCCGAGGCGAACGGTCTCGTCTACGAGGATCTGGCCACTTTCTCCAGGTTGCCCGAGGTCGAGGCCGAAGTGGAGCGGGCCATCGACGAGGCCAACCAGAGCGTGTCCTCGGTCGAACAGGTGAAGAAATGGATCATCGTCCCCGACGAGTGGACACCCGACTCGGGCGAGGTGACCCCGTCGCTGAAGCTCAAGCGCAAGGTGGTCCTGGAGAAGTACTCCGACGAGATAGAGGGCCTCTACGCAGGAGTCTGATGGCGCCGGCCCCAAATCGGTAGTCACGGGGCAGTGATGCGACGAGACCTGTTCGATGCGGACCACGAGCTCTTTCGCTCGACCGCACGCGACTTCGTCGAACGCGAGGTGACCCCCAACGTCGGCAAGTGGGAGTCCGAGGGCAGGGTCGACAAGGAGATGTTCCGCAAGGCTGGCGGAGCCGGATTGCTTGGGATGGCGGTGCCCGCGGAGCATGGTGGCGGGGGAGTGACCGACTTCCGGTTCAACGTCGTGGTCGGTGAGGAGCTGATGCGAGGCGACGCCATGGCCTCGGGGATGTGCATCACGCTCCACAACGACGTCTGCCTTCCCTACTTCATCGATCTCTGCGACGAGGAGCAGCGCGGCCGATGGATGCCCGGCCTGGTCTCGGGCGAGCTCATGTCGGCGATCGCCATGACCGAGCCGGGCGCCGGGTCCGACCTGGCCGGAATCAAGACGACAGCCGTCCGCGACGGCGAGGTCTATGTGGTCAACGGGTCAAAGACCTTCATCACCAACGGGCTCAATTCCGACCTGGTCATCACCGTTGTCAAGACCAACCCCGAGGAGCGACACAGCGGGATGACCCTCCTGGTCCTCGAGGACGGCATGGAGGGCTTCAGCAGAGGCCGCAACCTGGAGAAGATCGGCCTCCACGCCCAGGACACGGCAGAGCTGTTCTTCCATGATGTCAGGGTGCCTGTATCGAACCGCCTCGGAGAGGAAGGGATGGGCTTCGTCTATCTGATGGAGAATCTGCCCCAGGAGCGCCTCAGCCTTGCCGTCGGATCAGTGGCCCACGCCGAGGCCGCTTTTGAGTGGACGCTCGCGTATGTGAAGGAGCGCGAGGCATTCGGGCAGCCGATCGGCACCTTCCAGACCGTCAAGCATGAGATGGCCGAGATGAGGACCGAGCTCGACATCGCCCGGACCTACGTCGATCGCCAGGTCCTTGCTCTCAACGCGGGGGAGCTGAGTGCGGAGGAAGCGGCCAAGGCGAAGTGGTGGGTGACCGAGCTCGAGAAGCGGGTCATCGACCGGTGTCTCCAGCTCTTTGGGGGCTGGGGCTACATGGAGGAGTATCCGATTGCCAAGGCGTATCGGGACGCGAGGGTGCAGACCATCTACGGGGGCACGACCGAGATCATGAAGGAGATCATCGGCCGCTCGCTTGGGCTCTGAGCCCAAGAAGTCATCAGAGTCCAAGACGGAGGGAGTGAGAGCCATGGGTGAGCCGATCACGTTCGACGGGCGTGTTGCCATCGTCACCGGAGCCGGGGGCGGGCTCGGCAAGGAGTACGCGCTGGAGCTGGGGCGACGGGGAGCCGCCGTCGTCGTCAACGACCTGGGTGGCGCAGTCGACGGCTCGGGATCATCCCAGTCGGCCGCCGACGTGGTGGTCGAGGAGATCATGGGATCAGGCGGAGAAGCGGTCTCGAACTATGACTCGGTGGCGACCCGCGAGGGCGGCGCCGCCATCGTCCAGACCGCCCTCGACACCTTCGGCGGCATCGACATCGTGGTCAACAACGCCGGCATCCTGAGGGACAAGTCGTTCGGCAACATGACTCTCGACGAGGTCGATGCGGTGCTCGACGTCCATCTCCGCGGGGCGTTCCACGTGTCCCACCCGGCCTTCAAGGCCATGAAGGAGCGAGGCTACGGGAGGTTCGTTCACACCAGTTCGGCCTCAGGGCTCTTCGGCAACTTCGGCCAGGTCAACTATGGGGCGGCCAAGGCGGGCCTGGTCGGGCTGTCCAATGTCCTCGCCATCGAGGGGGCCAAGTACAACATCAAGTCCAACGCGGTGGCGCCAACGGCCCGCACTCGAATGACGGAGGAGCTCCTCGGCCCCTTCGTCGACATGTTCGACCCCGCCCAGGTCATGCCCCTCGTGGTGTATCTCTGCTCAGAGCAGAACGAGCTGACCCATGAGATCTTCACTGTCGGCGGAGGGCGATACGCCCGCATCTTCATAGGGACGAACACCGGATGGTTCGCCGGTAAGGGCGTCGTGCCCGCCGTCGAGGAGGTGGCGGAGCACGTCGACGAGATCCGTGACATCTCCGAATATGTGGTGCCGGCTGACATCAACGAGGAGCTGATGATCCTGGCACGGCTGGCGGCCGACGCCTGACCATGCCCATCGACCTGGAAAAGGCCGTCGGGGCCGAGCTGGAGGGCACCACCTTCAGCTGGAGCGACGATGACATCATCCTCTACCACCTGGGCATTGGGGCGGGGGTGCCACCCACCGACCCGGCCGAGCTGCGCTATGCCTACGAGGCGGACCTCCATGTTCTCCCGACCTACGCCACGATTCCCCAGTTCCCCATCATGATGAGCATGGGAATGGCTCCCGGGTTCGAGATCAACCCGGCGATGATCCTCCATGGTGAGCATGAGATCGTCCTCCACGATGTGATCCCGACGAGGGGAACCGTGACCCAGACCGGACTTGTCACCGACGTGCTGGACAAAGGCAAGGGTGCCCTGGCCATCGTCGAGATCGTCTCCACCCTGGAGAAGACAGGTCTCCCTCTGTTCACCAACAAGGCATCGATCTTCATCAGGGGAGAGGGTGGCTTTGGCGGGGACAGCGGCCCGTCTGCCATCGATTTCACCCCTGACCGGCCCCCGGATCATCTTGTCGAGAGCCCGACATTGCCGCAACAGGCGCTGCTCTATCGAATGGCCTCAGGTGACAAGAATCCGCTCCACGCCGACCCGGGTTTCGCTGCCTTCGCCGGGTTCGACCGGCCGATATTGCACGGGCTCTGCACCTATGGGATCGTGGGCAAGGCCGTAGTCGACCACGCTGTGTCTGCCGGGCCAGGTGCCGTGGAGTCGTTCAAGGCGCGTTTCTCGGGCGCGGTGTTCCCCGGCGAGACCCTGATCACCTCGATCTGGGACGAAGGCGATCATCTGATCGCAATGGCCACGGTGAAGGAACGTGAAGCCACGGTCCTCACCAACGGCTTGCTCACCCTCCGGACGTAGGACGAACAACGTAAAACGTCGGACGCTTCAAGCGACGATCTCGACCGGTGTGCCCAACCGCACCATCTGATGGAGCTGGGTGATGATCTCGTTGCGGACCCTGATACAGCCCAGCGACGTGGCCTGCCCTATCGAGGAGGGGCTGTTGGTCCCGTGGATCCCGATGATGCCGTCACCTCCGTTGTATTCGGTGACAGTGGCCGATCGGGCCGAGAGCCCCAAGGCATGAGGCCCCCATGCGCTGTTCGGGTCGGCCATGGTGACCGTGTCGGTCACGAAGAAGCGTCCCGTGGGGGTGGGATTTCGGCTGCTTCCCACCCCGATCTCAGTTGTCAGGACGTCGGCGTCGCCTACCCGGTAGGTCAGAGTGCGATCGGACAGGTCGATGATGAGCGCGCCCTCGACCGCAAACAGGGACATCCCGTCGGTCATGACCCATCCTTCGGCGCCGTTGGGCCGACCCGGGAGCATGACTCGAGCCCATCCTGCCCTGGGCCCTTCCAGCACGGTCAGGACCGTCGTCGTCCCGAGGATCGTCGTCTGATCTACGACGCGGATCGGATCGGCAGTGCCCGGCTCCGAATACACGCTCACCGCTTCCCTCGCTCCCAGAACCAACGACATCCCCTCGGGGAGTGAATCGACGTCGAGCGCCCCTGCGGAATTGGTGGACGGGGGCGCCGTCGTTGTGGTCGGCGCGGACACGGTCGTAGTGGTGGCGATGACCGGGACCGTGGCGGTGGGCGGCGGCGGCGGTTCCGAGCTCTCGGCGACGGAACACGCAGCCAACAACGCGAAAACCAGGGCTGTGACGACCAAGCGGCGCATTTCGATGATGGTATCGGCACGCTGTGTTTCGGTCTGTTCATGAAAGTAGTCCAGACGTGGTTTAGCCTCCCGCTCCATGCCGAGGGTGCTGGTCAGCGACTTCATCCCGAGCGACATCCTCGAACCACTCGACGCACTGGCCGAGATCGAGATGTGGGACCAGGAAGGACGTGCGACCCGGTCGTGGCTCCTCGAGCGACTCCCCGGGTGTGAGGGGTGGCTGTCGATGCTGTCAGATCGAATCGACGCGGAGATCCTCGACTGCGCCATTGGATTGAGAGTCATCTCACAGATGTCGGTGGGTGTCGACAACATCGATGTGCCTGCCTGCAGGGAACGCGGGATAACCGTCGGTCACACCCCCGATGTGCTGACGGAGGCCACCGCCGACACGGCATTCGCCCTCATGGCGGCGGCGGTGCGACAAATCGCTGAGGGAGCCCGAATCGTGAAGAGCGGCGAATGGGGCCCCTGGGACCCATGGCACTTTCTCAGCGGCGACCTGCACGGGGCCACACTCGGCATCGTGGGCATGGGCCGCATCGGGCAAGCGATCGCACGCCGTGCTCGGGGATTCGACATGGATGTCATCTACACCAGCCGATCCCACAAGGAGATTCCCGACACCGTGCCGGTAGGGCTCGCCGAGCTCCTGGCGAGGTCGGACATCGTGGTGATCGCGGTGGCGTTGGACGATGAGACGAGAGGGATGATCGGCATCGACGAGTTGAGGGGGATGAAGGACACCGCATTCCTGGTGAACATCGCTCGTGGCCCGATCGTGAAGACGGATGCCCTGGTGGCCGCTCTTGCTGAAGGCAGCGTTGGGGTGCAGCGCTGGACGTCACCGACCCCGAGCCGCTGCCGTCGGACCATCCTTTGCTCGAGTTCCCCAACTGCCTCGTGGTGCCTCACATCGGAAGCGCAACACTGCCCGCTCGGCGGGCTATGGCCGCCCTGGCAGTGGCCAACCTCACCGCCTACCTGCGTGGGGAGCCGATGCCTGCATCGCTGCCGGGGAGCGCCCCACAGCCGGATGGCGGCTACCCTCTCCCCGGTTCCCCCTATCCAGGTAGCCCTGCTTGATGTTCGATCTGCCCAAGTCGAAGTCCCTGGAGGTCAACCCGAGCCATGAGCGCCTCCGCGAGCTGACTCTGGAGCGCATGCCCAGGGTCACCGTCACCGAGTTCGGCAACGTCAACTATCAGGCCAAGGTCACATCCCGGCTCAGCAACTCGACCTTCTTCGTGTCGGACCACGAGATCCACAAGAACCGGATATCGAGGAGAGAGGCGGAGGAGTGGGCCCGGCTCCAGAACGAGCACATCGCCTCCCAGGACATGTTGCTCATCGAAGGCCGAGTTGGCCCGGACGCCTCTTTCAGCACGCCGAGCCGGCTGATGATCGAGGCCGGGCAGGCCAACATCGCAGGGATGCAGTCACAGCTCTTCTTCCCGCCGGAGCCAGGAGGTTCTCCTCAGTTCACCGTCATCTACACCCCCTCCCTGC
>JALDXM010000155.1:0-5970 GCA_032155085.1 Actinomycetota bacterium
GGGCACGAGTGCAGGTGAGCGAAGGCGATCGCGTGCTCACGACGCTGGAGCCACGGGCCAACTTCTACGACACAGAGATGGGCGGGATCATCACCCCGGCCGTGATGAGCCGCCCGGACGGTGACCTCTACCTCACGATGAGAAATCTCGACTCGGAGACCGTGGAACTGGGACTCGACACCTCTCCGATGGTCTGGCTGCTCTGGCTTGGGGGCCTGGTCACTGCTGCCGGCGGGTTCTGGTCCCTGGCGGCTCGGCGACGTGATCGAGTTGCCGCTGAGCCCAGGGTGATGGCCGATGTCTGAGCGCACGCGCAACATCGTCTCGGCCGGAGTGATCCTGCTGATGTCAGCCGTCCTGGTCTTCCTGGTATCGACTCGCCCGGCCACCGTTGACCGGGTCGAGGAAATCGGTTCGCGAATCAAGTGCCCCGTCTGCCAGGGAGAGTCCATTGCCAACTCCCCATCGCAGATGGCCGAGGACATGATGGATTTGGTCGCTGAGCGTGTCTCCTCTGGTGTCCCCGACGAGGAGATCGTGGACGAGCTCTTGGCCTCTTACTCAGGTGCCGTACTCCTTGACCCACCCGCCTCGGGGAACACCCTGGCGCTCTGGCTGGCGCCGGCGGTGGCATTGGCACTCGGGATCGTCGTGATCCTTTGGTGGCGCCGCCACCCCGGTTCCACCACCGGCTCAGCCCAGCCGACGGAGAGCAGCCGGGTCAGGTTGATCATCGGTGGAGTGGTTCTCGTATTGGTATTCGCCGGGATCGTCGTCGTCGCCGCCAACTCACTCCAGGATCGGCCTGCCGCCGCGGCAGGCGCCGCCGACTTGGGCGATGAGGACCTGTCCGACGTGAGCAATGAGACCATGGAGGCGGTAATTGCGGCCAATATCGACGATCCCCAGATCAACGGGATGCGTCTCGCCCTCGCTGAGCGCTATTTCGATTCCGGTGACTACCGGTCGGCGTTTCCACACTATCTCGAGGTGGCCGAAGACCCGGAGGCGACCGACCCTCAGGCAATCACTGCACTCGTCCGCCTCGGCTGGATGGCATATGACGGGAACGGCGAGGTCGAGACGGCAGCCCGTCTCATCGACGAAGCCCTCGTCATCGATCCCGACTCACAGCTGGCCCTCTATGTCCGGGCACGGGTTCTCTGGTGTGGCTCGGGCGAGCACGAGAAAGCAGTGGAGACATTCGAGGCATTGCTCGCCCGGCCCGACCTGGCCGAGGAAACCCGCACACAGGTCGAATCGGACCTGGAGGCAGCCCGGGCTGGCGAGGAGTGTCAGTGACGGGCAGGGCCTTGCGATGGGCCGGCCTTGGCGTAGTCGGGGTAACGGTCGTGTTGGCAGTCGTCCTCGCCAGCAGGTTCGGGTCCGACCCGGGCCTTGTCGAAAGCCCACTCCTTGGTCAGCCCGCCCCTGAGTTCGATTTGCAGGCCATCGATGGGTCGGCGGGCACGGCACTATCCGACCTCAGGGGTGAGATCGTCGTCCTCAACTTCTTCGCCTCTTGGTGCTTCGAGTGCCGTGAGGAGCACGATGACCTGGTGGCCGCTTCCGATTCCTTCGCAGACGAAGGCGTCCAGTTCGTCCAGATCGGGTACCAAGAGCAGGCGAGTGAGACGCTCGCCTATCTCGACGAAGCGGGCACCTCGGCCGAGACCCTCTATCTGGCCGACCCGGGCAGCCGCACGGCCATCGCCTATGGCGTTTTCGGGATACCGGAGACCTTCTTCATCGACCCCGAGGGCACGGTTGTGGGCAAGATCATCGGTGAGTCAGATGCCCTGATCATTGGAGCCACGATCGACTCGATCAAGAATGGGGAGCAGCCCGGGCAGCAGATCACCGGTGACACCCAGCAGCGACCTGATGCCTGACCTCGTCACTCCGGGCGGATCACCTCGAGACTGACCTCTCCCGAGGATGGCGAATCGATGGCAGCGGACCCGGTCCCGAGGAGATTCGCCTCGAAGAAACCCAGGAGATAGCGGTCGACGATCGGGATGACCCGCCCCGCCGGAATCGGCCCCTTCCACCCCAGCCTGGCGGCGATCGGCGATACGAGGGGCATGTTCAGGAAGTCGGTCGCCGCGGTCCCGTCGACACCGATCCAGTGGGTGGTGGATGTCGATCGCTCGGCGATGCCGCGCAGAATGGCGTCGTTGTCGGTCCCCCGCCAGTCGTCCGACCTCATGTAAAGCGACGGCCGCGTGGCGGAAATGGCGAGGGTGCGATCCGGTATCGGCTCGACCCAAGGGTCGAGCCCGAGCACGGCGTCGCAGCGTTCGTCCTCCAGGCAGAACGCAATCGCCCCACCCCCACCCGCCTCATTCCCGTATACCCCCAGCCGGGTTGTGTCGAAGCTCGACGCCAGCTCCCCGAAAGGGCCGTTCGGGCCCGCTTCCAGTGCGTTCACCACGGTGGCGATGTCATCGGCGAACACTCCGAGCAAGTTTTCGGTGGCCTCGGCATAGGCCTCCTCGCCGACCTCGGCGACGTCGGGCAGCGCCTCGGCGTCGTAGGGAACGATCTCGTCGTCGGGGAACCTCGTAGTGGCTGCTAGATAGGTGTGGTCGATGCCCACCACGATGAAACCGTTGCTCACCAGACTCTCGATCTGATAGACGGCGTTGGTTCGGAACCCGGTCCAACCGTGGCTATAGACGACCACCGGGTATGTCCCGGGCGCGATCTGCGGAGACGCGGCGGAGTGGGAAAGGGTGTAGCCGGTGTGGCTGAGGAACCAGCCCGGGAACCCCATCAGGTTCGATACGGCCGGAGCCACGATGTCCCAGTCCTCTGCCCAGGGCAGTGGCTCTGAATCTCCTCCCGTTGACAACGCCGGGTACCACACCTGGGCCATGACACGGCGCCCCGGCCCCGGGTTTGGCCCGTAAGTCTCGTCACGCTCGGCATCGGCGATCTCGAGGCTCACCGTCCCGATCGGCTCCGGGCCGGTTGGCACGGGCAGCTCAGGTACCGGCAGGGCCAAGGGAAGGATGGCCCCTAGCGCCAGCCCCGCCAGTCCGAAGAGACCCCGGGAGATCCGACGCGGCCAGTCGAGTCTTCTCTCGACCGAGAGGATGTCCCCGATCGCGAGCCCCAGGGCCGCCAGGTAGACCGGGATCATTTGCCAGCGCAGCCCTTCGATCTGCCAGTGGGCCACGAACAGGGCGAGAAGCACGCCGGCTGCGATCCCCCGCCGGGTGCGGACCCCGAATATCGCGGCCCACATCAAGGCGAAGATTTCGCCGAAGATGAGAAGGAGCTCGAAGCGCCTCAAAGCCGGGCGAGCCTATGACCCCCGGTTGGCCTATGACACCCGACCGTCTTCGTGACCGGCGTGGACCCGGGTCCCCTGATGGAACACGATCTGCCATCCACCCCCGCCTCGCACCCAGATC
Organism: Actinomycetota bacterium; assembly: GCA_032155085.1. Taxonomy (GTDB): domain Bacteria; phylum Actinomycetota; class Acidimicrobiia; order Spongiisociales; family ZC4RG35; genus JARDZU01. The sequence continues at coordinate 3,420 of JALDXM010000155.1, forward strand.
GAGCTCCTGCGGGTCTCCTTGCCTTCTGCGCCGACCGTGCGATAAGTGACCAACGCGACCTCTGGCGTGATCTCTCGCACATCGAAGTCCCGGATCCTGACCACCCCTGGTGCCTGCTGCAGCATCATCTGAACCATCATCTCTTTGGTGTAGACCCTCCCACTGCTACCGAACTCGACGAAATCAGGATGGAGCAGCGGTACCACCGCCTGGGGTGAGCCCCTAACCGATGGGTCGAGCAAACGCTGCTCGAGATCGAGCAACTCATCTCGCCAGTACGGCGACCTGGCTGGTCTCTTCAGGCTCATGCAGTCTCAGCTCTTGATCGTAAGGGCGACCGCCCCGACGCACATATCGGCCAGACGGTCTTGGTACTTGTGCCTCTCGGGGTGCACAGAGGTCGGTGAATCCCTCGTTACACTCGGCTCCCCGTGAGATCTACGCTCTACTTCGCCTACGGATCCTTCCTCGACCCCGACAGGATCGCCACCGTCTCCCCCGGGGCGAGGTTCATGTTCACAGCCCATTTCCCCGAGACACGTCTTGTCTTCATCGACTCGGACGAGGTGAAAGGCCTCCCGTCTCTAGTCGCTGAGTCAGGCCACACCGTGTGGGGCGGGATATTCGAGGTGCCCGATGGTGAAGTTGCGGCACTCACCGATGCCGAGGAGTCCGAGGGCCGTGTGGCAGGTTGGGACGTGAAGGCTGTCGATCGTGAAGGAAACAAGCACGACTGCCTCACCTTCGTAGCCAAGGCGTCACCCAACGGCGAGCACCGACCCGGGCATGCTCATCTCGAATCGATGATCAAGGGCGCCCGGCACTGGTCGCTGCCCGCCGGATGGGTGTTGGGTCTGGAAGATCTCGGGGAAGACCCCCTCTTCTCCTAGCGACAGACCTCTAGATCAGACCTCGGTCGCTTCGATGGTGTCGGTGGCTTCGACTGCTCCCTCACCGGCGGGGAACAAGCGGAACAGCCCGTAGGCGATCAGTGCGCCGACCAGCGGGAACACGATGTAGACCCAGAGCTGCTCCAGGGCCTCTGGAGCGCCCGACACGACCGCCGGCCCGAATGATCGCGCCGGATTCACCGATGCCCCTGAGAATGGGATGCCCGCGATATGCACCGCCACCAGGGTGAGGGCGATCCCGACCGGGGCGTGATTACCACCTGTCCTCGTCACGGCGAGGATCACCCAGACGAAGATCGCGGTGAGCGCGGTCTCGACCAGCATCGCGGTCGAAGCCTCCGCGTAACCGGTCGTCGTGCCGGCTACAGCAAGTCTGCTGGACGCCGCCCAGATCAAGAGCGAAGCCACGGTCGCCCCTGCAAACTGGGCGATCCAATACCCGACTGCGTCGCCGAATGACGTTCTCTTGTCGAGGACCATCGCCAGCGTCACCGCCGGGTTGAAATGGGCGCCCGAGATGTGGCCGACCGCCCATATTCCGGCGATTAATGCCAGGCCGAAGCCAAGCCCGACTGTGACCAGCAGCGGGCCTTCGGATGCCACGTTGGCCAGGATCGCTAGCGATCCGAGGAATACCAGGATGAACGCGCCAAAGAACTCGGCGATGTATTTGTTTATGACCATTCGAGTTTCCTCCTTGGTTCCGGGGTTTGACCCGCGGCAATAACGGAAGGTTTCGCGATCTCGGGGGTCAGGCTATGCCCCGCACTCGGAAGGGACCGGATTTGACACGTGAGTCAAAACGATGGGGCCCCCTTGCGGAGGCCCCATCGACGGGGTGAGCCCGCCTGTAAGCCGGATTCTGTCGAGGACGACCATCCATCTGGGCGCACCGTCACCGATGCGCTCATGCGGCCTACCCGGGACTTGATCGACGGGCCGCCGACGTCCCTGCTTGGCCTTGCTCCTGGTGGGGTTTGCCGAGCCGTCGCAGTCGCCTGCGACGCTGGTGAGCTCTTACCTCACCGTTTCACCCTTGCCTGTGCCCTTTCGGGCCATCGGCGGTCTTCTCTCTGCTGCACTTTCCGTCGGGTCACCCCGCCTGGGTGTTACCCAGCACCCTGCCCTGTGGAGTCCGGACTTTCCTCGATCCGAGGACCGCGGTCGCCCGGCGGGCTCACGACACCATTCTACGAGCCGGCCCGCTTTCGTCGACCGGCCAGCCATCCCGCAGTGCCCGAAACCACCGCTCCGATGAGGGCCAGCCACAGGACACTCCAAGTCCCGGCCGGGCTACCTCCCATCCGGGCAACGACGATGTAGACCCCGGCCAACAGGAGCCCCGTGATGGCCCCGTGGAACCGCTCCGAATGTGGGGCCATCCGGCCTGCCACCCAGCCCCCGACCGCGAATCCGAGAATGATCCCGACAAGGAGGCCCGAAGAGGGGGCGTCTGCCCCCGTCAGGCCGAGTAGCCCGCTTGCCGCGAACGCCAGGATCGTCGCAGAAAGGCCACCGGCGCCTATGCCGAGGCCGACTGCCACCAGGTTCAACGCAGCGAGCACGCGACGATGTTCCCATTCCGGGCGCCCTGTCGTGATTCGAGCCCAACAGACCGCCTCGAGCGTGAAGGTAGGGTC
>JALDXM010000156.1:0-5945 GCA_032155085.1 Actinomycetota bacterium
GCCTTCTTTAAGATCGCCCACACGGTAGCGGGGGAGATCTTGCGGCCCAGGCTGGCAATCTCCCCGGCGATGCGCCTCTATCCCCAGGTCGGATTCTCGCTGGCCATTCGCAGTACCAGGATCTCCTCATGCTTCCCAATGTCGGCCTCGCCCTCGACCCGGAATGGCGGCTCCTCCCTGACCAGGTCCACCTGCGCCAGGTGGGAAGTGTCCAGGCAGCAGAGGTGAACACGGTGGTGGACTGGCTCGCCACCCTGGTCCGCGACAACGGGCTGCCACAGAAGCTGCTGATCGTGCATCAGTTCAAGTTCTCCATGATCGAGGCCCGGGAGACCTTGCAGCAGAGACCCGAGCTCCAGATGGTGATCCAGATGGACGGACAGGGCCCGATCCCCACAAAAGACGAGACTTACTCGGCTTTGACCGCCGGGACCGAGGGTGCTCACTGGAGATGGGGGTGGAAGAACTTCTTCGATGAGGACTCGCCCGAGACCGCCACCCCGGCCTACACCATTGCCCACGAGCCGGTCCCCGTCTTCGTCTCCTACCAATGAACCTGGCAACATCGCCCTTGAGCAGCTGAAGGGACCAACTTGACCCGGTTTGCCTATTTCTGTGGCCATGAGCAGTGGCATCCAGAGCAGCTCGTCGAGCAGGCCGTCCAGGCCGAGAAGGCCGGGTTCGATGCCGTCGTGATCTCCGAGCACTTCCATCCCTGGGTGGATGACGAGTCGGCAGCCGGTTTCGCCTTCTCGACCATCGGGGCGATGGCTCAGGCCACGGAGCGGGTCCAGCTGATCACCGGGGTCACCACCCCACTCTTCCGGTTCCACCCTGGGGTGGTCGCACAGGCTGCCGCGACACTCGATCGTCTCTCCAACGGGCGATTCATCCTCGGAGTCGGAACCGGCGAGAACATCAACGAAGGGCCCCTTGGCTATGAGTTCCCCGCCTACGCCGAGCGCAACGCCCGGATGTCCGAGGCTCTGGAGATCATGCGTCGGCTTCTCGATGGTGAGAAGCTGACATACGACGGCGAGTTCTATGTGACCGACCGGGCCCGTCTCTATAGCCCTCCGATCGGGCCGGTGCCGATCTTGCTCGCCGCCGGCGGGCCGAAGTCGGCAGCGCTCGCCGGCGAGCTGGCCCAGGGCGTCATCACATCCGTCAAAGACCCGGCCGAGACCAGGGAGAAGGTGGTTGACCCGCTTCTCGCCGTGGCCGCGGAGCACGACCGCCCGACCCCGACGGTCCTGGCCACACGGTGGTCGATTTTCGCCGGCGACGAAGAAGAGGCTTGGCGGGCGATCTTCCCCTGGCGTGGATTGCGGGCTCCGGGCCGTCTCGAGGCGGTCGATCCCGCCGAGCTGAGGGAGATGGCCGACAGCATGCCCCGTGAGGAGATACTTGGCCGCTACTCACGGGTGGCGACGGCAGATGAGATCCTCGAGACCTACCTGCCGCTGGTACAGGATCTGGCCGCTGACGTGGTCACATTCCAGATGGCGGCCCTCGACCAGCCGCGTCTCATCGAGATGCTGGGAAACGAGGTCCTGCCCGAATTGAAGCGCTGAAGGTCAACCGGCCCGGGTGATCATCTCAACCAGTTGGAGGATGCGCTGTGAGGCATCCGGGGAGAGGGTTTCGTCCCTCGCCGCAACCATGAGGGATGGAACGACGTCCTGAAGCGCAGCGAGAATCTCCCCGGACTGCTCGTTCGGCGAGGTCAGGAGCAGCTCGACCGACGGGATCATCCCCTCGGCGAGCCCGGCCCCGAACGTGGCGAAGAGATCGATCCGCTGACCATCGACATCCCGGGTGACCATGACCCGACGGGCGCCTCCATCTGGCGTGACGCCGACGACGAAGAACTCGATCCCGTCCTCGCTGGTGCTGCCCAGATCCTCCAGACTCGCCTCCTCGTTGAAGGCGCCTCCGACTCCCTGGGCAAAACCATTCCAGAAGTTTGCCGCCACGGTGGTGTCTCCGTCCTCCAACGAAGCAGCCACCGTGGATGGGGACGCTCCTTCGGCCAGCGAGGCCAACACTGCCTGCCCGGGCACGGCTAGGGAACTGGCCGCGCCAAAGTCACCGACCGCCAAGAGAGACCTCAACTCCTCGACTGCCGCCACCGGATCAGCCGCACCCTGACCGATCGTCAATGTTGTCACCCCGCCACCACCACCCGAGCAGGCGGCAACCATGCCGATGAGCAGCAGGAACGCCCTACGCATCCTGTGCCACGAGCTGGGGGATCCGGCCGGTCTTGAGGAAATCATCGCGAGCCGGTTTCTGATTGAGACCGGCCGCAAACCAGAGCCAGATCAGATAGGCGAGGCCGGCAGCCTCCAGGATCCATCGCCAGGGGTCGGACATCGCCCGTGCCCATGCCTCCGACCAGAACGGAGCCACGCCCGTCGGCATCTCCCATCCGAAGACCGGCCAGAACAACACCTCTGGGTCGGTCCACATGCCATCGAGGAGGATATGGAAAAGCCAGCCGATCCCCAGTGCCATGAAGGCTCGTCGGCGCCGGCCTCTCCTCGTCACGAGCAGCACCACTGCCATGTACAGCGAAGGGGCGAGGAGCGTGTGAAACCAGAGCTCGCCGATCGCGTATGCCGGCCTGATCACGGTCCCGTACAGCAGGTCGATCAGATCGGGGAGGATCGCACCGAAGAGGAGAAACCTCACGTCCACTTTGGGATCTTTGAAGATCCACCGGAACAACCAGAGGGTGGCCCCGAGGTGCCAGAACAACATGTCTCAGGCGACGAGTATGCGTCGGCAGTGGACGCAACGGGGAAGGTCGGCGGCGAAGGCTTCGATCTGCTCGGCCGGCGACAGGGTCATGTGACAGCCCCCGCAGACCCCATGCTCGAACCGGCCGATGGCGACGCCTTCTTTCGATTGGCGCAGAGTCTCGTAGAGCTCGACCAGTTCGGCCGGCACAGGTGCGAGGGCCTCGGCCTTTCGCTCCTCCTTGCGGGCGAGCTCTGCGTCGATCTGCTTCCACTCTGCCTTGATGACAGTCTCGAACCCTGACTTCTCTTGGCCGATGGCAGTGCGGCTCGCCTCGAGGGCGGCGACCCGATCCCGGGCCGGGTCGAGCCTTTCCAGCATGGCCAGGACCTTTTCTTCGAGAGCCTCTCGCTGCCCTTTGAGACTCTGCACCTCGAGACGCATGTGCTCTGTCTCACGGGCGCTCATTCCGCCTGCGAAGAGCCGTGTCTCGTGCTCGGCCAGTTTCGCCTCCAGGATCTGGAGCTCCCCCTCCGCCTTGTCGAATTCGAGCTCGAGCGCTTTGAGCTCCGCCGCAGCACCGTCGATCTCGGCCGTAAGTTGCTGCTCCTGCTCGTGCGCTCTCTTGTATGCCGCCAGCTCCGGGAGCGACTGCCGTCTCTCCAGCAAACGATCGATCTGGAGATCGAGGTCCTGCACGTCGAGCAGGTCGGCGAGGCTCGTCATCTCCATGGGGCAGGCCAGCGTAGTTGGCCCCCGGCATTCGGCTCCCGGGCGGCTTTATATGCTCCCTGGCTTGGATGTGAGAGCGCCGCTGGGCTGGGAGCCGCCGCCGGATTGGACACGGCTCGTGGTCATCGATTCTCACACCGGGGGTGAGCCATTTCGGATAGTGATAGAGGGTGCTCCGGACATACCGGGATCCACCATGCTGGAGCGACGCCGTCATGCCGAGCAGCACCTCGATCAGTTGCGAAGGGCCTTGATGTGGGAGCCCCGGGGGCATGCCGACATGTACGGGGCATTTCCCGGGCCTCCAGTTGACCCGAGTAGCGACATCTCGGTCCTTTTCTTGCACAACGAGGGTTTCTCGACCATGTGCGGCCACGGGATCATCGCCCTGACGAAGGTGGCGCTGGATATCGGGTTGCTACCCGCGAGCGAGCCGGAGACCACGATCGGAATCGACACGCCGGCTGGCCGAATCGTCGCTATCGCCACTGTGAGCGACGGTGTTGCAGGCCGTGTCTCCTTTCGCAACGTCCCTTCATTTGTCAGTGACCTGGACGTGAATGTCGACGTGCCTGGCATGGGGAAGGTGCGCTACGACCTCGCCTTCGGTGGAGGTTTCTATGCATATGTCGATGCGACATCGCTGGGCCTGGCCCTGACTCCCGATAGCGCCAACCGGATCATCGAAGCGGGGCGGGCAATAAAACGAGCCGTGATGTCATCGAGGCCCATAACCCATCCACTCGATGCTGACCTCGGTTTCCTCTACGGGGTGATCTTCGTCGGCCCCGCCGCGGACCATGCCCGTCACTCCCGAAACGTTTGTGTGTTCGCCGATGGAGAAATCGACCGCTCTCCCACCGGCACTGGAGTCAGTGGTCGTCTCGCCATCCACCATGCCCGGGGTGAGTTGGGGATAGGTGAGGAGATCGCGGTGGAGAGCATCCTGGGCAGCGTCTTCACGGGACGAGTTGTCGAGACGACGGAAATCGATGGGCTTCCGGCGGTGATACCCGAGGTGACCGGCACGGCACATATCACCGGCCGAAACGAGCTTTGGCTGGATCCATCCGATCCGCTCGGTGGCGGCTTCTTCATTCGCTGAGGATCGCCCGAGAGCTCCGATCGATGGTGTGGTGGGCGTTGACGGACTCGAACCGCCGACCCCTGCCTTGTAAGGGCAGTGCTCTAGCCAACTGAGCTAAACGCCCGCGACATGCCCGGTGGGCACGGTTGGGAGCCCTGAATTGTACGAGAAATGATTCCTAGAGCCCATTCAACATTTGGCCCATCCCTGTCGATACATGGCATTGACAATCCCAAAGTGTGGCCAGGGGTGTTCCTACTCTGGCCGGAGGCCAAGGTATGGGTAGAAGCAGCTCAATCGAACGTGAAGTAAGTGACGAGGCGATCCGCCAGTATCTGGACGGAATCGGCATCTACAACCTGCTCACAGCCGAAGACGAGGTGCGCCTGGCCAAGGCGATCGAGGACGGGCGCAAAGCAGACCTGGCCCTCGTGACCGAGAAGGACCCTGCCAAGCGCCGGAAGCTGGCCCAGCTGGTGAGAGCCGGGGAAGAGGCTCGTCAGACCTTCATTCGCTCCAACCTGCGACTCGTCGTCTCCATCGCCAAGCGTTACGGGCACGCCCGACTCCCCTTCCTCGACCTCGTGCAGGAGGGAAACCTCGGCCTGATCCGGGCCGTCGAGAAGTTCGAGTACCGCAAGGGCTTCAAGTTCTCCACCTACGCCACATGGTGGATCCGTCAGGCGATCACCCGTGCCATCGCCGACAAGAGCCGCACGATCAGGGTGCCGGTCCACATGATGGACACGATCACCCAGATGCAGACTTCCGAGGCCAACCTGACCAAGCGTCTCGGGCGCAAGCCGACCGATGACGAGCTATCCGAAGAGTCCGGGTTGACGGTGGAGAAGATCCGAGAGGCGAGAAAGGTCGCCCCCGAACCGATCTCGATCTTCGAGCCGGTTGGTGACGACAACGCCATGCTGGGCGATTTCATCGAGGATCTCGAGGCGGCCGCACCGTTCGAGTTGATTGCATCAAAGCTCAATATCGAGAATCTCCAGTTCGTCCTCGAGCGTCTCACGGAGCGCGAGCGCACCATCATCGAGATGCGTTACGGGTTGGGGAATCAGGAGCCGGCCACGCTGGATGAAGTGGGCAGGCATTTCAACGTCACCCGGGAGCGCATACGCCAGATCGAGGCGAAGGTACTGGCCAAGATGCGGCACCCATCCACTCCCGGAGGGCTCCGGGAGCTGGCGGTCAGCTAGACCTTCTCTGCCGGCACCGCGCAGAGAAAATCAGGCAGTCTTCACCTGCTCCCAGAGCTCCCTGGTGTTTGCCTCGATGGGCAGACCGGCCTCGGACCGCCGGGGTCGACCCCGACTCCGCCGCCGGTGATAGGGCTGGCCATCCCAGAAGATGACACCACCCCACACACCCC
>JALDXM010000157.1:0-5902 GCA_032155085.1 Actinomycetota bacterium
CGTCGAGCACTTCGACATGGCGACCCGGCTCCCGGGGATGCGATACCCGGAGAAGGGTTGGAACTTCGCCACAAAGGACGAACTGGCCGACTTCCTCGAGTCCTATGCGCACTATTTCGAGCTTCCAATCCTCCATGGATCAAGGGTCGAGCGACTCAGCCGTGATGGAGGTCGTTTCGTCGTGACATCGGGCACCGACGAGTTCGCGGCGGACAACGTCGTAGTGGCAATGTCGTCCTGGCAGAAGCCCAAGATCCCTGCCTTCGCGTCCGAGCTCGATTCGGGGATCACCCAGCTTCATGTCGCGGCATACAGGAACCCGTCGCAGCTTCGAGATGGGGAGGTCTTGGTAGTGGGAGCCGGCAACTCCGGGGCCGAGGTCGCCAAGGAGCTTTCGGCGGATCACCGGGTCCTGTTGTCGGGGCCCAGCACGGGCAGCGTGCCGTTCAAACCGGAGAAGCTGTCGGGGCGAATCCTCATGCCATTCGTCGGGTTCGTGATCCTCCATCGGGTGCTCAGTCTTGCCACCCCCATTGGAAGGAAGGCACGTCCCAAGTTGCTGGCCAAGGGGGAGCCTTTGATGCGGACCAAGCCCAAGGACCTGGCGGCTGCCGGGGTGGAGCGGGTCCCGCGCACGGTCGGTGTCGACCAGGGCTATCCGAGATTGGAGGACGGACGAGTCCCGAAAGTCGGCAACGTGGTCTGGTGCACCGGATTCGATCCCGGATTGGACTGGATCGATCTCCCCATCTTCGATGACGGCCGGGTTGTGCACGACCGCGGTGTGGTGGAAACGGAGCCCGGGCTCTACTTCGTCGGCCAGAAGTATCTGTATGCACCTTCGTCGTCGACGCTGCTCGGTGTCGACCGGGATGCGGGCTATATCGCAGACCGTGTCGCAGAACGGCAACGCGACGAGGCCCCAGTGCCCGCCTAGTGGCCCGTCACTAGAAGATCTCGGGGCACCATGGCCCCGGGTCCCAGGAAAAGGCAGTGTCCAGAGCCGTGATGGCGGCGAGATCGCCAGTGACACGTCCGGATCGGGCCAGTTCCCGGAAACGGGCGTGCCCGAGATAGCCCGAGCTCAGATCTTCCAGATCGAGCCAGATCGTGGGATCGTCGGATGTCGAGGTGCATTCGGCGCCCTCGACGTCGGCCCGCAGCAGATAGGAGCCCGACTGGTCGCCAAACGGATCGGATACTCCAAGCACCACGTCGACCGCAGCCGAGTATGAGCGAGCGGTGAGGGCGGCCGGGAGGTCCATGATCCGGACCCAGAGTGCGTCGAGACGGGTCGCTTTGGCTCTCCGGGTGCCGGCCAGCAGGTCGAAGATGGGATCCCAGGTCGGTCGGGTCTCGGCGTGAACAGTCTCGACGAGGTCCTGGTTGACGATGAGGGACCAGATACCTGACCATGCCTCGGGCGTATCAGCGAACAGATCCTTGACCAAGACCTCCCCCGCACCGTGTATGTCCCACCTTGCCTTGGTGCGAAAGGTTGCGAAGCCATCGATCCCGTCCCCTCCGTCGACGGCGACATATCGCAACGCGGTGCCGCCCCCGCGGAAGATCTCGCTATCCCGGAGTGGGCGGTCCTCCCACCACTCTGGAGTCCGATGAAAGAAGCCGGGGATCCTCGCCCGTAGCCGATCGTAGAGCGGAGGGGCAAGCTCGAAAGCCTCAGCCCTCGTGATGAAACGGGCTGGCGCCGGATCGGGAACGAGTCGGTTCCAGTCAGCATGATCGGCCTCGATCTCGATGTCATGGCAGATCGTGGCGCATCCGTACCCGAAACGCCCGTAGATCGCGCTGTCGGAGGCCCAAAGTGCGGCGATTGGCTCGCCGTGCTCCCGCACGTCGTCGAGATGGGCGCGCATCATCTCCCGCAACAGACCCTGGCGACGGTGGGTGGGAAGCACCGCCACGGCCACGGTTCCTCCACAGGGAACCTCGCCCCCGGGCACGCTCATCGTCATGGTGAAGGCGCCCGACGTAGCCACGATCCGGCCGTTGTCGAAGACACACCTGGTCCGGTCGAGGGGAAGGACACGCTGGAAGCGACTGTCCCCCTGTGGTGGATCGAAAGCGAATACCACTCCCATAGCCCGGCGCAGGTCCTCGAACTCGCCAGGCTCGACGGCACGGATCTCGAGCGGCATCAGACGATTGTGGTCAAGCGTCTGGGGCTGCCCCCGCCGCGGTCCGGGCGTTCTCGACCTCGACGTCGAAATCGGTGACGGCGCCGGTGAAGGCGGTGACCGCAGCGCGACGAAGGTCTCCGGGGTCGGCGGATTGCAGGCCGGTGACGGCCTCGCCAGCCGCTCTGGCCGCCAGACTGGCGGCAGCAGCCACCGCTTCCTGATTGGGCTCCAGGCCGGCCGGGGGCGTCAGAGCGGCGGTCTGGTCAGAGAGGGCCTGGGCGGAGGTTGCGACCGCCTGCATCCTCGTCTCGGCGTCTCCGTATTCGATCTCGCGCGGATCGGCGTCGAACGCAGTATTGACGGCCACGAGTTCCGCGTTCAAAGCCTGGAACTCCCCGTTGATGCGGTCGAGCTCGCCGATATACCCGGCTGCTTCATCGGGCACCGTACCCGCGGCGCCTGTGGTCGATGATGCACCACCTTCGCTCGCCGTCGTCGGCGTGGTGTCGCCGGCAGCGAGGGTCGTGTCCGGGGAGGCCTCGGGAAGGGAACGAACGAAGAAATAGGTGAACGCGATCATTCCCAGAATGACGAGGGGAAGGATCCAGCGGCCCGGTTTCGGGTCGGGGTTGACTGCCATTACGGGCGAAACGATAGCTGTTGCTTGGTAGTTCCCTGAGCAAGCTGGAACGACCACACCCCTTGTACTGCGCGGCACCGGCTCATAGGTTCGGGAGCATGGAGCAGGAGAGGAACCCGGAGAGAAATGAGGTCTTCGAGCGAATCCCCTGGGAGACCCTCGAGGAGAGGAAGCCAGATCGCCAGTGGATGATGCTGGCGGTGGCGGGCGCGATCGTGCTGGGCGCGCTCGCCTACACGTGGAGCAACAATCGGGCGGCCCCCGTCCCCATCACCACCACTCTGGCCCCGGCGCCGGCAACTCAGGCCGCGGCGGCGGCACCCCCGGCGGCGCCAGCTGTGAGCGGGACGACGGTCCCGGCCCCGGTCGTGACCGCCGAAGCAGATCTGTATGCGGTCCACCCGGAGCGAGCGATCGACCGGGCCATTGCCCATGCTGAGTGGTTCGTTGCCGAGTACCTGACCGTCGACGGAAGCGAAGAGAGCACAGCCACGCTCGCCGCGCTGCTCCCGGTTGGCATCCCTTTGCCCGTCGCCCCGGATGGGACGCGAGTGTTCGTTGAATGGGTGCGGGCCGCCGAGATAGAGGAAATCGGCGATCTGACCTATCGGGTCACGGTCCTGGCCCGTTCCCTCGCCGCAGAGGCGGGGGGCGACTATGTGAGACAGCCTCCACTCGGGCTCGATGTCGATGTGTCCGTGGCCGGCGATGCGGCCCAGATCCTCTCGGCGCCAAGGGTGGCACCGGCCGTTATCGGCCAGGCCCATCAGCTGCCGATAGGCGAAGTCCCCGAGGAGGTGGCCACGGCCGCGATGCAGGACTCGGGAGGCACAGAGGTCGTGGGCGGGGTCCAGGGTGGAGACGGGGGATGGCAGGTGATCGTGATGGCCCCAGGCCCGGGGGGAGTGGCGAGACCAGTTACGGTCTCGGTACCGGCCGCCTGACTAACTCCCGAACTCACCCTCTAGGATCGCCGTGGCCTCGGGGACGATCTCGTCCCAGGTGGCGTCGGGAGCCTTGGAGATAGTCACGAAGTCGGCGGTCATGAAGATGCTGGTCACGCCGGGCAATGCGAGCAGCTCGCGTGCAAACTCCTGTTCCGGCTCTGCCCCTGCCACATGGGTCGCCGGCCCTCCAACGTCGGACCCGACGGTGAACTTCATCGCGTTGGGATTGGGCGAAGGAGCGACGATCACGGCCATGGATCGGCGAGGCTAATCGGGTGCCCCGGATCGTTGGGGTGGACGTGGGCGGGACGTTCACCGATGTGGTGACTCTCGATTCAGATGGGCTGAGCGGTCGGAAGGTGCCGACTACCAGGGATCAAGCCGACGGCGTCATCGCCGCGACGCAGCAGGCTCGTCTCGAGGAAGAAGACCTCTTTCTCCACGGAACCACCGCCGGCACGAATGCCCTTCTCGAAGAGACCGGGGCCAGGACCGCACTGGTCACGACAACGGGTTTCGAGGATGTCATCGAGATAGCCCGCCAGGCTCGGCCGTCGCTATACGACTCTCATGCCGATCGGCCAACACCACTGGTCCTCCCCGATCTCCGATTCGGCTACGACGGGGACCCCGACAGTCTGATTCGCATGCTGGAACAGGCTGGGCCGGAGGCCGTTGCCGTAGCCCTCGTCCGCTCGCACCTCGATCCGGCGGAGGAATTGGATCTAGGAGCCAGGATCGAGTCCGGCATTGGTATGCCGGTGTCGATCGGCGCGATGGTTTCACCGGAGTTCAGGGAGTACGAGAGAGTGGCCACGACTGTGCTCGATGCGTATCTGACTCCCACCCTCGCCCGGTACCTGTCACATCTCGACCAGAGTCTGGGAGCCGGGAAGCGTCTCGCCATGACATCTTCGGGCGGCCTGCTCCCGTTCCATTCGGCGAGCCGGCGGGCCGGCCGATTGGTTCTCTCAGGTCCTGCCGCCGGTGTCGTGGCTGCAACCGCCATGGGCCTGGCCAAGGGCTATGTGTCTGTGATCAGCTTTGACATGGGTGGTACCTCCACTGACGTGTGCCGTATCCATAGCGATGGCTCCGAGCCGTCGTCGCGTCCAGTAGCGGGCAGGGTGAACAGGGTCCCGTCGCTACCGGTCCGGACCATTGGCGCGGGAGGAGGCAGCCTGGTGTGGGTCGATGATGGTGGGGCGCTGCGTGTGGGACCACGGTCCGCCGGGTCCGACCCCGGCCCTGCCTGTTATGGCAAGGGAGGGACTAACGCCACGGTCACAGACGCCAATGTGGTCCTGGGGCGAATTCCTCCCTCCCTTGCCCTCGGAGGAAGTGTGGCCCTGGATGTCGCGGCCGCCCGGGCCGCGCTGAGGTCGATCGGCGAACGGGCTGGGCTCGAAGTGGAGGCCGTGGCGCAGGGCATCCTCGATGTGGTGAACACTCACATGGAAAGGGCACTTCGAGCAGTCTCGGTGGAAGAGGGAGCAGATCCACGTGACTCCGTGTTGGTGGCCTTCGGTGGGTCGGGCGGTCTCCACGCGACGGACCTGGCGAAGAGGCTCGGCATCCGAAAGACCTTGGTTCCGCCGTTGTCCGGTGTTTTCTCCGCCCTGGGGCTGCTGTTGGCTCGGCCCAGCAGCGATGCGGCCCGGACCGTGATGCTCGAAGAGGGATCCGAAAGGCTGACCGATGATCGAAATCGGGTTCTGGCCATGGCGCGAGCGACCTTCGCCACCGATCACGGGCACGCGCCTGACCGCGTGATGGCCCGGGCCGATGTCAGGTATGTCGGGCAGTCTCACGAGTTGGCGGTCGAGCTGGGCGACGACTGGGGCTCGATCCGAATGCTGTTCGAAGAGACGCATCAGTCCCGGTTTGGGTTCACCCGCCCGGGCGAGCCGATCGAGATGGTCAATGTGAGGGCCGAGGCACATGCTGCCGCCCCGATCACCTGGGATCACATTCCGAGCCTTCCACTGCGACGAGAGGAACGCGACTCAACCTCTGCGGTGGTGTACCGAGAGGCTTTGGCACCCGGTGACCGTGTCGTTGGGCCGGTGACGGTCATCGAGGCCGATTCGGCGGTCTGGCTGGGTCAGGACGATGTCCTGACGGTGCACGACGACGGCACGCTGGAGATCGAGTGGTGAGGACCTCTTAGTGGT
>JALDXM010000158.1:0-5871 GCA_032155085.1 Actinomycetota bacterium
AGACAGTGGTGCGAACCCAGGCCAAGGTGAAGGGCCCCGTGCCCCTGCCCACCGAGATCCATCGCTACTGCGTGATCCGTGGCCCCCATGTGGACAAGGACTCGCGGGAGCATTTCGAGATGCGGATCCACAAGCGTCTGATCGACATCCTCGAGCCCACCCCGAAGACGGTGGACTCGCTGATGCGTCTCGAGCTGCCCGCCGGCGTTGAAGTGGAGCTGAAGCTGTGAACGCCATCCTCGGCACCAAGCTGGGCATGACCCAGGTCTTCGACGAGCAGGCGAGGGCTATTCCCGTCACCGTCATCAAGGCCGGGCCCTGTCGCGTCGTCCAGATCAAGACCGAGGAAACCGACGGCTACAACGCCATTCAGATCTCCTTCCGCGAGGTGAAGCCCGGCCGGGTCAACAAGCCCGAGGCCGGCCACTACGCCAAGGCCGGTGTCGCCCCCTCCCGTCACCTGGTCGAGCTCAGGGTCGATGACCCAAGTCTCTACACAGTGGGCCAGGAGATCCGCATCGCCGACCTGTTCGAGCCCGGAACCAAGGCTGATGTGTCCGGCATCTCCAAGGGCAAGGGCTTCGCCGGTGTCATGGAGCGGCACAATTTCTCTGGCCAGGGCGGGTCGCATGGCAACCACAAGAAGCACCGTGCTCCTGGATCCATCGGCGCTTGCGCCACGCCGGCCCGTGTCTTCAAGGGCATGCGAATGGCTGGCCGTCTCGGTGGCGAGCGGGTAACGACTCTCAACATCGACATCATCGGCGTCGACGGCGATCGGGACCTCCTCCTGCTCGGTGGCGCCGTGCCCGGCCCCAAAGGCTCGGTCGTGCTCGTTCGAGAGGCGGTGAAGGCCCGTGGCTGACGTGCTGGCCCCGCTGTACACCTCTGACGGGACGTCGAAGGGTGAGTTCAAGCTGGATGCCGAGGTATTCGGGATCGAGCCGAACCTCCCAGTCCTGCATCAGGTGATCACCGCTCAGCTGGCCGCCAAGCGTTCGGGGACCTCCTCCACCAAGACCCGCGGCGAAGTTCGCGGCGGTGGACGCAAGCCATGGCGCCAGAAGGGCCTCGGCCGGGCGCGCCAGGGCTCGATCCGTGCCCCGCACTGGGTCGGCGGCGGTGTCGCCCATGGGCCCAAGCCCCGCGACTACTCCCAGCGCACCCCCAAGAAGATGAAGCGCCTCGCCCTGCGCAGCGCTCTCTCCGCCCGCGCCTCCGAGGAACGGGTAATGGTGATCGACGACTTCGAGTGGAAGGCGCCGAAGACAAAGCAGGCAATCACTCTGCTCGAGGCCATCGGGGCCGGGGGCAAGTCCCTCGTCGTCCTGGGCAAGCTCGATGGGGCGGCTGGCAAGTCGTTCCGCAACCTGCCCGATGTCATTCTCTGCGAGCCGGGCCACCTCACCCCATACGACGTGCTGTGGGCCGATCAGGTGATCTTCACCTCCCACACCGTCGGCTCGGTGGGCCGCTCCAGCTCCTACGAGGTCAGCAAAGAGGACTTCGTGAAAGAAGAAGGGGGTGAGTCCTGATGAAGGACCCACGTGACGTGATCCTCGCCCCCGTCGTCTCGGAGAAGTCCTACGACCTCATCGAGAACAACAACCCCTACACCTTCATCGTCGCTCCTCGCACGAACAAGGAGGAGATCAAGGACGCCGTCGAAGCAATCTTCGAAGTCCGGGTCGTGAGGGTGAACACAGCGAATCGCAAGGGCAAGATGAAGCGCCAGGGATGGACGCGCGGTCGTCGCAAAGACACCAAGCGCGCTCTGGTCACGCTTGCCGATGGCAACTCGATCGATCTATTCGGAGTCTGAGAATGGCAGTCAAGAAGCGCAAGCCGACTTCAGCGGGCCGCCGGTTCCAGACCGTGTCGGACTTCGCCGAGATCACCACGAACAAGCCCGAGAAGACCCTCATCTCGAAGAAGGCCAAGACAGGTGGTCGCAACACACAGGGACGCGTTACCTCCCGTCATCGCGGCGGTGGTCACAAGCAGCGTTACCGGGTGATCGACTTCCGTCGTGACAAGGACGGAGTGCCCGCCCGCGTCGCCACCATCGAGTACGACCCCAATCGCAACGCCCGAATCGCCCTGCTCAACTATGCGGACGGGGAGAAGCGCTACATCCTCGCCCCTGTCGGCGTCAAGGTCGATGACCGGCTCGAGTCAGGGTCCGGTGCCGAGATTCGCCCCGGAAATGCCCTCCCTCTGCGGAACATCCCGGCCGGCACGAACGTTCATGCCATCGAGATGCGCCCTGGCGGCGGAGCCAAGCTGGCTCGTTCCGCCGGGACCTCGGTGCAGCTGATGTCGAAAGAGAACGACCTCGCGCTGCTCCGTCTCCCCTCCGGTGAGATGCGGCAGGTGCCGCTGGACTGCCGGGCGACCATCGGCCAGGTGGGAAACACCGAGGCCGAGCTGGTCAAGTTGGGGAAGGCCGGGCGTAATCGTTGGAAGGGCGTCCGCCCCCAGACCAGGGGCGTGGCCATGAACCCCGTCGACCACCCCCTGGGTGGTGGTGAGGGCAAGTCATCGGGTGGCCGTCATCCGGTGAGCCCGTGGGGTAAGCCCGAAGGCCGCACTCGCAGCAAGAAGAAGGCCTCCAACCAGTACATCGTCCGTCGTCGTGCCAAGAAGGGCCGGAGATAACAAATGTCGAGAAGTCTGAAAAAGGGCCCGTTCGTGGACGACCACCTCGCCAACAAGGTGGACGAGTTGAATCGTTCGGGAAGCAAGCGTGTGATCAGGACTTGGTCACGCCGCTCCACGATCATCCCCGAGATGATCGGGCACACGATCGCGGTCCACGACGGTCGCAAGCACGTGCCCGTCTATATCACCGAGTCGATGGTCGGTCACAAGCTGGGCGAGTTCGCCCCTACCCGCACTTTCCGCGGGCACGCCGACAAGGCAGCGAGGAAGCGATGAAGGTCAGAGCCCAAGCCAAATACGTTCGTCACTCGCCGTACAAGGTCCGCCGCGTGCTCGACCTGGTCCGGGGCCTGCCCGTGCAGGAGGCCGAGGACGTGCTCCGTCTCTCCTCACGGGGGGCGACCGAGCCGATCGGCAAGGTTCTTCGCTCAGCCGTGGCGAACGCCGAGCACAACCACGCCCTCGACGCCGACGACCTTGTCGTCGCCGAGGCGTATGCCGACGAGGGCCCGACACTCAAGCGTTATCGACCCCGTGCCCGGGGTCGTGCCACCCGTATCCGCAAGCGAACCAGCCACATCACGATCGTGGTTTCGGACATGAATGAGGAGGTGAACTGATGGGTCAGAAGATTCACCCCTACTCCTTCCGCCTCGGTGTGGCCACCGACTGGAAGTCGAAGTGGTTCTCCGACAAGGAGTACGTCGACTTCGTCAACGAAGACTGGAAGATCCGCGACTACTTGAAGAGGGAGCTGATTCGGGGCGCCGTATCGCGTGTCGACATCGAGCGGACGCGCGACCGGCTCATCGTCGACATCCACACCGCCCGTCCCGGCGTGGTCATCGGGCGCAAGGGCGCCGAAGCCGAGCGTCTCAGGGGCGACCTGGAGAAGATGGCCGATCGACCGGTCAAGCTGAACATAAACGAGGTCAAGGACCCCGACCTAGACGCCACCCTGCTGGCCAGGGGCGTCGCCGATCAGATCGAGAACAGGATCGCCTTCCGCCGTGCCATGAAGCGGGCCATCGCATCCGCTCTCAAGGCAGGCGCCGAAGGCGTGCGTGTCGAGTGCAAGGGACGCCTCGGTGGCGCCGACATGGGCCGTCGTGAGTGGTACCGCGAAGGCCGGGTCCCCCTGCACACGTTGCGGGCGGACATCGACTATGGAGTTGCCACCGCGCACACCACCGTAGGAACGATCGGCATCAAGGTGTGGGTCTACCGGGGTGAGGTCGTGAGCACCGGCCAGATCTCAGGTGATCGCATTGCAGCCGAGGCCGACCTGGCAACCGGCGGGCCGGCGCGCCGCACCCAGAAGAGCATCAAGTCCCGGGCCGAGGAGGCGGCAGGCTCCGAGCGCAGACCACGTCTCATCGAGGCCGGTGGTGGCAAGCGTCTCGTCGAGTCCGGGGGCCCTGTCAAGGAGGGTGGCCGGCGTCTGATCGAGGCCGGCGGGGGCCGCAGGCCTACTGCCGCCGAGGCCAAGGTCGAATACGAGTCGGCCGTCGAGGACGTGGAAGCACCCAGTGTCGATGCACCGGTCACCGAGACAGCTACTCCAGAGGGGCCTGAGACGGCTGCACCGACAACAGTCGAGACGACCGCTCCCGAAGCGGGCGAGACCCCCGCGCCTGAGACGGACGAATCCCCCGCAGCCGAGACCGTGGAGCCAACAGATTCCTCCCCTGCCGCCGATGTGAGCTCGGAGGAGGAGTAGGCCATGTTGATGCCCAAGAGGACGAAGCACCGCAAGGTGCACCGGGGCCGCCGCTCCGGCGTGGCCAAGGGAGGGACGCACGTTGCGTTCGGCGAATACGGCCTGCAGGCCCTGGAGTCGGGCTGGATCACGGCCCGCCAGATCGAGTCTGCACGTGTCGCCATCACCCGTGCCGTGAAGCGTGGTGGAAAGGTGTGGATCACGATCTTCCCCGACAAGCCAGTGACCCAGAAACCTGCGGAGACCCGCATGGGCTCGGGCAAGGGCAACCCTGAGTTCTGGGTAGCCGTGGTGAAGCCGGGGCGCGTCATGTTCGAGCTGGCCGGAGTCCCCGAGGACCTGGCCCGCGAAGCCATGCGCAAGGCCGGCCACAAGCTCCCGATTCGAACCCGATTCGTAGCTCGGGAGGATTCATGACCCCTTCCGAGATTCGTGAAATGACCGACGCAGAGCTGGTCGAGGCGCTGGCCGAGGCCAAGGAGGAGCGGTTCAACCTCCGCTTCCAGCTGGCAACCAATCAGCTCGACAACCATGCCCGCATCAAGGCCGTCAAGCAAGACATCGCCCGGATCCTCACCGTGATCCGAGAGCGAGAGCTCGACTCCGTCGAGGCCGGGAGCGGCACAAAGGAACGTGCCTGATGCCAGAGAGCAACATGACCGAAAGCAACACGAGAGGGCGCCGCAAGGTCCGGGTCGGTGTCGTCATATCCGACGCCCGAGACAAGACCGTGACTGTGGCGGTGCCCAAGCAGATGAGCCACCCCCGCTACGACAAGGTGGTCCGTCGCAGCACCAAGTTCCATGCCCATGACGAGGCCAACGACGCCAAGGTCGGCGACACGGTCCGGATCATGGAGACCCGCCCCCTGTCCAAGCAGAAGCGGTGGCGCGTGGTGGAGATCGTGGAGCGTGCTCGATGATCCAGCAGGAGAGCCGTCTCAAGGTGGCGGACAACACCGGTGCTCGTGAGTTGCTCTGCATCCGCGTGCTCGGGGGCTCGTCCCGCCGCTATGCCGGGGTCGGCGACGTGATCGTAGGGACGATCAAGGACGCCAACCCGGGTGGGTCGGTCAAGAAGGGCGAGGTGGTCAGGGCCGTGGTCGTGCGCACCAAGAAGGAGTCCCGACGGCCCGACGGCACCTACATCCGTTTCGACGACAACGCGTGCGTGATCATCGACAACAACCTTCAGCCCAGGGGCACCCGCATCTTCGGCCCCGTCGCCAGGGAGTTGCGCGATCGGAAGTTCATGCGAATCGTCTCATTGGCACCAGAGGTTTTGTGATGAAGCTCAAGCAAGGAGACAAGGTGATGGTGATCACCGGCAAGGACGCCGGCAAGGAGTCGCGAATCACCCGCGTCATCCCGGCCAAGGGCAAGGTCCTGGTCGAGGGGGTCAACACCTCCAAGCGGCACCGTCGCCCCACCGGGCAGACCATGCAGGGCGGGATCATCGACAAGGACATGCCCATCGACGCCTCGAACGTG
>JALDXM010000159.1:0-5855 GCA_032155085.1 Actinomycetota bacterium
TCCATACCGTGGGTGCCGCCCCCGAGCAGCCGGCCGAGGAGCCTGCAGCAGCTATCGCCGAGGAGCCGGCCGCCGAAGAGATCCTGGCCGACACGGCGAACACCAGTGGGGAAGAGGAGTAGCCGGTGGCCAAAGGCGAAATCGTTGAGCGTGTCGTCACCTACGTCGTCAAGAGCATCGTGGAGGAGCCGGACGAGGTCACCGTGACTCTGGTGGAGCAAGGCCCGGACGAGGTTGTCGCCGAGGTGCGGACCGCCAAGGGCGACATGGGTCGCGTCATCGGGCGTCGGGGACGGGTGGCAAAGGCGATACGTGCAGCTGCCGGCGCCGCCGGCGACGAAGAAGGAATCACCGCTGGGGTCGAGTTCCTCGACTGAGCCCGAGCGGCATGTCATCGGGCGGCTGGGCCGTCCCCATGGCCTCGACGGGTTCCTCGGCATCTACATCGACGAGGACGACCTGGTCAGTCTCGAGACAGGCTCGGTCGTCTACGTGGGGGATCAGCCACACACCGTGCGGCAGGTACGGCGTACCGACCGCGGGTTTCAGATCGCCTTCCAAGACGTCACTGATCGAGAACGCGCCGATGAAATCAGGGGCTCCGACGTCGCCGTTGCCCAAATACGCCCGCTGGTTGAAGGTGAGTTCTGGCCCGAGCAGTTAGTCGGGCTCCTCGTTGTCGATGACTCCGGCGCCGAGATCGGGCGGGTGGAGAGAGTCCTGAACGGGCCGGGTCAAGATCGGCTCCTCGTTCGCGGCGACACCGCTGTGTTCGAGGTCCCGTTCGTCGACGCTCTCGTGCCGATGGTGGACCTCGAGAATGGCCGGATCGAGATCGTTGCCATCCCCGGGCTCGTCGACGGTGCGGGATGACCAACCACCCGTCCTGCACTACATTTGAGCGAACAGTCAAAAACCGGAAGGGATCATGCCGGAAGCTGTCATCGTCGCCACTGCACGCTCACCCATCGGCCGCGCCTATAAAGGCTCGCTGATCGAAGTCCGGGCCGACGACCTGGCCGGGTTCGCCATTGACGCCGTCATGAACAAGGTGCCCGAGGTCGATCGCGCCTCGGTTGTCGATGTGATGGTCGGCTGCGCGTTGACCCATCACGAGCAGGGCTTCAACCTGGCCCGTCCCGCCTCGCTGCTCGGCGGCATGCCTGAGAGCGTCCCGGCAACCACGGTCAACCGGTTCTGCGCCTCCTCACTGCAGACGATCCGGATGGCGTTCCACGCCATCCAGCAGGGTGAGGGCGACACCTACGTGGCCGCCGGCTCCGAGTCCGTGACTCGCACCTACGGCAAGGCGCTCGACAGCGAGGATCTGAATCTGCGCTTCACCGACCCGGGACGGGACGACTTCATCGACAACGTCTACATCCCGATGGGAAACACCGCCGAGAACGTCGCCGAGCGGCACGGGATCTCACGTGAGCGGATGGACGAGTTCGCCAAGCGGTCCCAGGACCTGGCCGTCGAGGCCCAGAAGAACGGGTTCTTCGATCGCGAGATCACCCCCATAGAGGTGCCCGACGGCCGCACCATCAGCGTCGACGATGGGCCGAGGCCCAACACCACCCTCGAGAAGCTGGCCGAGCTTCCCCCAGTCTTCAAACCCGAGGGGACGGTGACCGCAGGCAACTCCTGTCCGCTCAACGACGGTGCCGCCGCGGTTCTGGTGATGTCTGATCAGCGGGCTTCAGAGCTTGGTCTCGAGCCGCTTGCCAAGATCCTCGCTTCGTCGGTAGTCGGTCTGGAGCCCGAGTACATGGGCATGGGCCCGGTGGGTGCGGTGCGGGCCGTGCTCGATCAGGCAGCCATGACGCTCGACGACATAGATGTCATCGAGATCAACGAGGCCTTCGCCGCCCAGGTGCTCGCCTGCGTCGACGAGCTCGGCATCGACATCGAGCGGCTCAACCCCCACGGCGGCGCCATCGCTCTAGGGCACCCGTTTGGCATGACAGGTGCACGGATCATGGGCACCCTGCTCAACGATCTGCGCACGCTGGACAAGACCATCGGCCTGGAGACCATGTGCGTGGGTGGCGGTCAGGGGATGGCGATGATTGTCGAGAGGCTGTCCTAGCCGGCCACCTCGCTACGGCCCGTGGTTTCGCCTCGAGCCCAAGCGGTCGCTTCTTGCACTCGGTCCCGACCGCTGTTCACCGCGACGATGAGGAAGTCGCCGGCCGAGAAGACAGTTTCGGGCAGTGGCACCGTGGCCTTGTGCTCCCGAATCAATGTCGTGATCAACATGCCGTCGGGTGGTGGGTGGTCCGCGAGCGTTTTGCCCACCAGGGCCAGATCGTGTGTCACCTCGATCTCGATCAGGTCCACGTCGACGTCGTCGAGTTCAACGGCATCGGCTATCGATTGCCAGCCCGGCCGTTCGACGGCCAACCCGAGACGGGTGGCAAGGTCGCCCACTGTCGTTCCCTGGACGAGTGTGGACACGACGACCACGAAGAAGACGAGGTTGAAGACCGTGTCTCCGGCTGGCACACCGGCAGTCGCCGGGAAGGTGGCGAGGACGATGGGCATCGCGCCTCGGAGCCCTGCCCAGGAGACGAGGGCCATCTCTCGCCAGGTGAATCGGAAGGGGAGGAGCGAAAGGCCCACGGCAAGAGGTCGCCCCACGAAAAGGAGGAGTGCGGTGACCGCCAGCGCCGGCACGGCCACACCGGGCAGCTCTCGTGGGAACACCAGAAGGCCGAGGAGGAGGAAAAGGGCGATGTCAGCCCCGTTGGCCAGACTGGAATGAAAGCTCCTGACCACGCGTCGGTGGCGGGGAGCGAGTGCGCCGATCATCAGACCGCAGATGTAGACCGCGAGGAAGCCGGAGCTCGAGATCATGGCCGCACCGGCGAAGGTGAGGCCAGCCACGGCCAAGGCGAGCAACGGATAGAGACCCGAGGAGCGAAGACGCAGCCGCAACAGCCGCGAGCCGACCCACCCGCCAAGGAGGCCAATGGCGAGCCCTCCGAGGAGCTGCCTTGCTCCGAACAACAACCAATCGGCCGGTTCCACCTCCACCCTCGTCATCTCGATCAGGCCAATGGTGAGCAGGATGGCGAAGGGATCGTTGACGCCGGACTCGATCTCCAGGAGTCCGGCCAGCCGTTTTGGTAGGGGCGTCTTCCTGACGAGATCGAAGACGACGGCAGCGTCGGTTGGGGCGACTACAGCACCGATGATCAGGGCCGTCTCCCAACCAACCTCGAACAGGAGTTGCAACCCCACCGCGACGATGGCGCCGCTCACCAACACGCCCACGTTGGCGAGGACGAAGCCCGGCAGCCCCGACTCTCGCAGCACTGAAGGCTTCGTCGTCAGGCCCCCTTCGAAGAGGATGACCATCAGCGCCACGACACCGATGTTTCGAACCAGCTCCATGTCGCTCAGGTCGACCAGACCGAGGAAGTCGCTGCCGAAGACCATGCCGATTCCAAGCGAGAGAAGCGCGGCCGGGACACGCAGCCGATCCGATGCACCCGCGATGATGATCCCGATGACCATCAGGCCACTACGAGGAGGCCGCTCTCGACCGGCAGGTGCGGCAGCGTCATCGTTGGGGGATGCGGTCGTTGGACATGTCAATCTTTCGGGGATGGCGCGATCGGGCGTCGGCGGCAACAGGAGGATACCGCCCGGTTGCCGTCCCGCCCTAGCCTTCGCCCAAAGAGGTCTACACAGTGCGGATCAATGTGGTCACCATGTTCCCCGGGTACTTCGAAGGGCCGCTCGGTGTCTCGATCGTGGCCCGGGGTCTCGAGGCCGGGATCCTCGAGATCGCCCTGGTCGATCTGAGAGAGCACGGCATCGGGAGGCACCGTCAGCTCGACGACGCACCGTTCGGGGGAGGGCCGGGAATGGTGATGATGATCGAGCCATTGGCCGCAGCTCTGGACCCGCTGAAGGGAACACATCGCGTCCTCTTCACTCCGGCGGGCGCATCGATCACGCAGGCGACCTTTGACCGCTGGGCCGGATTGCCCGAGATCACTTTCGTCTGTGGCCGCTTCGAGGGAGTCGATCAAAGGGTTGCCGACCACCTGATCGACGAGGAGGCCTCGGTTGGTGATTTCGTCCTCGCCGGCGGAGAGGTGGCTGCTGCCCTGTCGATCGAGGGCATCGCCCGGCTGCTCCCTGGAGTGGTGGGGAATCCGGGTTCTATCGACAGCGAGTCGTTCCGCGATGGCCGTCTCGAGGAGCCGGTCTACACGCGTCCCGCCGACTTCAGGGGGTGGGAAGTTCCCGAGGTCCTCCTCTCTGGCAACCACGCCCTCATCGAGGAGTGGCGGGCGCAACAGCGGGAGGATCGAACCCGGGCCCGTCGGCCCGACCTTCTGGCAGATGGCGTGAATTCGGAGACCTGATACACTTCACGCGGCTGGGGCTGCAGTTCTCCCCGGCGCGTCTAGGAGCCCTCCATGAACGATCTTCACCTAGTTGAGAGCGCGCATGTCCGCGACGACATCCCCGACTTCCGGGCCGGCGACACGGTCAAGGTCCACGTCCGGGTGGTCGAAGGTGGCAGAGAGCGCGTTCAGGTTTTCGAAGGCCTTGTCATTGCCCGCAACGGCGCCGGCGTGAAGGCCTCATTCACTGTCCGCAAGATGAGCTTCGGGGTCGGAGTGGAGCGGGTGTTCCCCGTGCACGCCCCGATCATCTCCCGCATCGAGGTGGTGAGGAAGGGCGACGTCCGCCGTTCCAAGCTCTACTACCTGCGAGATCGGGTCGGTAAGTCGGCCCGCATCAAGGAGCTGCGGGACTGATCTCCCAGCACACGGACTCGATCGACGAAGAGGCGGTTCCGGAGGAGCCCTCCCGGCCACGCTCGTTCCTCGCCGAGCTTCCGGGGCTCCTGCTGACCGCCCTGGCCATCGCGGTCGTCATCAAGACATTCCTGATCCAGCCCTTCTGGATCCCCTCCGAATCGATGCTGCCGACGATCGAGGTCAATGACCGGGTCATGGTGAACAAGCTCGCTTATCAGTGGGGCGACCCGCAGCGTGGCGACGTCGTGGTCTTTCGTGACCCACGAGAAGGTGATCTCGATGAGTCGGTCCCAGAGGCCGTCATCAGATCGGTGCTCGAGGCGGTCGGCATCCGTACCCGTGGCCACGATGACCTGATCAAGAGGGTGATCGGGTTGCCCGGTGAGACCGTCGAGGTCCGCGACAACCAGGTAGTGGTCGACGGGGTGCCGATCGAGGAGCCTTATCTGCCCGAGGTCTTCATGCCCGACGAGCCACCGATCACGCTCGGGCCAGATGAGGTATTCGTCATGGGGGATAATCGCAATGCGTCTTTCGACAGCCGGCGATTTGGCCCGATCCCTCTCGAGGACCTGATCGGGGAGGCGTTCGTCACGATCTGGCCCATATCCAATATCGGTGGTGTCTAGAAATCGTCCCAGCTGATTGTTAGCCGTTAAGCAACGGGTCGTGCATATGATCGATATGTCGCCCGTGTTAAGAGGAGAACATGGAAGAGGACCTGGAACGGTACGAATCCGAGGTTGAGCTCTAGATCTACAAGGAGTACCACGACGTCCTCCCGATGTTCCGGTACGTGGTGGAGACCGAGCGCAGGTTCTACCTGGCCAACCACGTCGACCTGCAGGTGCGTGAGGCCAATGGGTCCGTCTTCTTCGAGGTGGAGATGAAGGACGCATGGGTATGGGACATGTTCCGGCCGGCCCGGTTCCTCGAGCACGTGAAGGTGCTGACTTTCCGCGACGTCAACGTCGAAGAGCTGGAGCAGCAAGAGATCTCGATCTGACCGATCGGGCAAAGGTCGGGGGGATGGGCGAGCGGATCGCCGCCACATTCCTCAGCGACCACGGG
>JALDXM010000160.1:0-5830 GCA_032155085.1 Actinomycetota bacterium
CAAGGCAACGGCACGGTCGTAGGGAATCCCCCGCTCCTGCCAGAACGCCGCCGCAGCCTCCCAATCACCTGCCGCGCTCAGCCGGTAAGGCTCGGGTGCTATCTCGGGCAGGTGATCGATCTCCCCGATGAGATGCAACCAGAAGGCAAGCTCGCCGCCGATCCAGGGGGATTCGCGCTCGATGCAATCGTCCAAGACCTCCCGCAATCTGGGGAAGAGCGTGGGGTCGAGCTTCCCTCCTATCCATGAGTACTCCGCCAAGGCGATGGCAGCAGGACCCGTTCTCTGGACTTCGTCGGCGCGGAGGGCGCGCTCCCAGCCGGCGAGCAGGCGACGCTTGGCCCCAGGTTCTCCACGCCGCGCCTTGAGACGCCCGAGCAGCGTGGTGGAGACCAGATTGGCCGTGTCGAACCCGGACGGGTTCTCGATCACCTCACACGTCTTTGCCTCGGCTTCCGCCCAACGGCCCCGCATCTCGTCGATGAGGGCCATCGTGCTCAATGCATAAGAGCCAAATGCGGGCATCTCCCGCTGAATAGAGAGATCGAGAGATCGAGCCGCCCATTTCTCGGCAACCGGCAGGTCCCGGACGTAGAGGGCGGCCCATGCGATGTTCACCGCCGCCCTGACCTGGTCATGGCTATGCCCGAGCTCACCGGACATGTAATAGCTCGTCTCGACGTCTTCCAGGCCATCCGGGTAGCGGGCAAGCATCCTCGCGCTTCCCATGTTGTTGAGGGCGTGAGCCCGGACACGGCTGGGACCTTCACCTGCCACGGCCAATGCCTTCTCCCCGTACCAAATGGCCCGCTCCTCTTCGGCGGCGAGCATGGCCAGCTGGGAGATCGCCGAGTAGGCGAAGGCGAGATCCTCCCCACCCACTGACTCGAGCACGGACGCCGCTTCGTTGGCCATCTCCACGGCCGAGGCACGCCGGTTGCGCACCCAGGCGATGCGACTGCCGACAAGCAGCGCATTGCCGAGCTTGGCGGGGTCATCGAGCCGTCGGCTCAACGTGATCCCGGAATCGATGAGCTCCTCTGCCCGCCCGAACTCATCGCCAAGATGCTCCTCGTAGGCCCAAAGGACGTAGTGGTCGGCACGATCGCCCTCGTCGAGTCGGTCGAGATACGGCTCCAAGGCGCGCAGGTGGCCAACGGCCTCGCGATGGCTCTCGAGATCGGCCGCGCGGCGGGCCGCCATCGGGGCCAATCGGATCAGGGCATCGGCATCGCCCGCGAGCCGGGCATGGTGAGCGGCGCGGGAGACGTCGAATTCGAGCTCTTCGATGGCTGCAAGGACGGCCAGGTTCAGCTCACGACGCTTGATTTGGGGGAGATCCCCCTCCACCGCCCGTCGGGCCAGCTCATGGCGGAAAGACAGAATGTTGTCCTTCAGCTGCAGCACCCCTGCCGCCTCTCCCTCGGCTATCGCATCCTCCGAGGGACCAAGCACCGACTCGACCAGGGCCAGCTCGGCCCGCCTCGGCACAACCGAAACAAGATCGACAAGAGCCCGCCCTGAGGGTGTCAACAGGGCGACTCGCCCCATGACGGCATCGCGCACGGACCCGGGGACTACATCACGCTGGCCGGCCAGCAACTCGGTGAGGAAGAAGGGGTTTCCCCCGGTCATCTCCCAGAGGTTTTCCGGTGGCTCTCCCATTTCCGCGGCGAGCTCGGACACCGCCGCGACGGACAAAGGCTCGAGGACGATTCGCTCGAGGGTCGACGACGGAACGTCAGCCAACGCCGATCGAAGGGGTTGGCCATCGGGCACCTGGCCATCTCGATAGGTCAGAACGAGCAGGCCATGGGTGCGGTCGACACGCCTGCCGAGGAACTTGATCAGATCGAGGGTGGCCTCGTCAGCCCAGTGGATGTCTTCGATCACCACCACTGTCGGCCTGAGCGACCTCGCCATGAGGTCGAACAGCTCCGTGAAGACCTGATGGCGATCCGGCCCGCGCAGCGCCTCGCCGAGTGTCGGCTCGTCGTGGACCATGTCCCAGATAGGCCCGAAAGGACGGGCGGTCAAGAGATCGTCACAGCCTCCCCAGAGGATGTGGGCATCGTCGTCGATCGATTCGATGAAGGCTCGGACAGCCGATGTCTTGCCTATCCCGGCTTCCCCGCGTATGAGCACGGCCCGGCCGTCGCCATCCCTGGCGCCGGCAAGAAGCTTCCCGAGACGTTGCAGTACGTCGTCGCGTTCGAGGAGATGCATGAAGGGGTCATCGTACAAGCGGGGCCGGACAGCCCCAGGGGGATAAGCCCCCACCCTGAGGCGGCCTGGCGGAGCAAGGGAAACTCGACCCTATCCTGGCTTGGGTGCTCGAACTGAGAGACCTGCACAAGCGGTACGAAGACGTGATAGCCCTGGCCGGATGCACCTTCCAGTTGGAGCGGGGGCGAATGCTCGGCTTCCTCGGGCCCAATGGCGCCGGGAAGACCACCGCCATGAGGACGATCTTCGGCCTGGTGACCCCAGATTCGGGCCAGGTCACCTGGGACGGCAACCAGATCACTATCGAGCAGCGACGTCGATTCGGCTACATGCCTGAGCAGCGCGGCCTGTACCCCAAAATGAAGGCGCAGGAGCAACTGGCCTATCTGGGTCGGCTTCGTGGCATGGATGCGGGCGAAGCGTCCGCTTCGGCCGACCGCTGGTTGGATCGGCTCGGGTTGTCGGAACGCCGAATGGACCGGGTCGAAGTGCTGTCACACGGGAACCAGCAACGAGTGCAGCTGGCCGCGGCCCTGGTGCACGACCCCGAGCTCTTGGTGATGGACGAGCCGTTCAGCGGTCTCGACCCCATTGCCACCGAGACCATGGCCGACATCCTCAGAGAGGAGGCGGCACGGGGAAAGGCAGTGGTGTTCTCCTCCCATCAGCTCGACCTCGTGGAAGACATCTGTGAAGAGGTGGCGATCATCAACGCCGGGAAGATCGTTGTCGAAGGAAACGTCGAGCGGCTGAAGGATGCGGCGCCGATCCGGCACCTCGAGCTTCAGCTGGATGGTGAGGTGGAGAATCTCTTCGAAGGCTTGGACGGAGTCCGCCAGGTCAGGTCCGTGGACCACACGCACACCGCCATCATCGAGGCGGACACCGACGTGAGGGGTTTCCTGTCCCGGGCGCAGGAGCTGGGCCGGTTGCGCCATTTCTCCTACACCACCCCTTCCCTCTCCGACCTGTTCCGGGAGGCCGTGCGATGAGCTCGGCGCGCACCGTCTGGCAGATCGCGATGCGTGAGATCAGGGAACATGGCCGGTCCAGGTCGTTTCTCATCACCACGGCCGTCACCTTCCTCCTCGTCGCCGGGCTCGTGGTGGTCCCGAGCCTCATCGGAGGTGACACTTCGGAATACACGATCGGAAGTGTTGGCGAGGGCAACGAGCCGATCGTCGCCGCTGCCGAGCAACTGGGCAACGCCTCGGACGAGCCGGGTGCCGAGCCTTCGGTGTCGATGGAGATAGAGACTTTCGAGGACCGGGAGTCGGCGGATGTGGCGATCGACGCCGGCGAGGTGGATGCGGTCTTGATCGACGGATCCGAAGTCATCGTCGAAAGCGTCGGGGGATTCGGTGGGTCCGAGGTTCTAGAGCTGCTCCAGAGGGGAGCGGCATCAGTCGAGTTGGAGTCGATCGTCGCCGAGGAGGGGCAGGCGGCGGCGGATGTGATCGAGGTGATGACCTCAGACCCTCTGGAGACGACCACACTCACCGGACAGGAGGCCGGAGATGAGAGTCGCGGTGCCGTGGCATATGCCGGGCTCCTACTCCTCTACATGGCCGTCCTCCTCTACGGGAACTGGATGCTGGCCGGGGTAACCGAGGAGAAGTCGAACCGGGTGGTCGAGGTCCTGTTGTCCAGTGTCAAGCCGTGGCAGATCCTGGCCGGGAAGATCACCGGGATCGGTGCCCTCGGCATCGCCCAGTTCGCAGGCACGATCCTGATCGCCCTGCTCGCGGTGAACCTCACCGGCGCCATCGAACTTCCCTCTCTGGACGCAGCCCTCGTTTTCAACCTGGTCCTGTGGTTCGTCCTCGGCTTCCTGCTGTTCGCCGTGATGTACGGAGCGGCGGGATCCCTCGTGAGCCGGATGGAAGACGCCCAGAACGTCGCCTTCCCCATGTCGATGATCGCGGTCGCCGGGTTCTTCGTCTCCATCGCCGCGCTCTCGGACCCCGACGGGGCCGCGGCTGTCATCGGGACGTTCATCCCGTTCACCGCTCCGTTCGTGGTGCCGGTCCGGGCGGCACTCGATGCGATCCCGGCATGGCAGTACATCGCCGCCGTCGTCATCACGATCGCCACCATCGTCGGGTTGACCCTCGTGGCAGGGCGGATCTACGCCGGTGGTCTGCTTCGGTTTGGGACAAGGGTGAAGCTCAGAGACGCCTGGCGGTCCGCCGAGACCTGACCGGCGTACAGTCCAGCTCTGTGGCTTATGACGAGGCGTTGGCAGCCCGAGTCCGTGAGGCCGTCGCCGGGAACCCGGATATCACTGAGCGTCAGATGTTTGGGGGCATTGCCTTCATGCTCTCAGGGAACATGGCGGTGGGAGTGAGCAAGGAAGACCTCATGGTGAGGATCGATCCCGAGGATCAGGAGGAGGCTCTGACCCGATCAGGGGTTCGGCCCTTCGACATGACCGGCCGGCCGATGAAGGGATGGATCCTGGTCGCCCCCGATGCGACCGCCGAGGACCCCGACCTGGCGGAATGGATCACCTGGGGCCTGGACTTCGCCGGGACCCTCCCCCCCAAATAGGGCTCGCCGGCATGGGGTACGAACATCTGGAGATCGAGCGAGACGGGCATGTGGCCACGCTCTGGCTGAACCGGCCGGAGAAGCTGAATGCGATGTCGGCCGACATCTGGGAGGACACCCCGGCCGCCATGGCCGAGATCGAGAGCGACGATTCCGCCCGGGCGGTGGTCCTGGCCGGCCGCGGCAAGGCTTTCTCGGTTGGGATCGACGTAGCCCTACTCGGCACTCTCCAGCCGGGCCCGGGATCTCCCGCCGAGTCCAACGAGACGCTCTATCAGACCATCAAGAGATTGCAGCGCACAGCCAGCTCCCTGGCCGACTCCCCCAAGCCGGTGATCGCCGCCATTCACGGCTATTGCCTTGGGGGCGGCATGGGTCTGGCCACTGGTTGCGATATCCGTCTCGCCAGCGCCGATGCCGTGTTCTCGGTCCGGGAGACCCGCATGGGCCTGGTTGCCGACACCGGGATCCTGCAGCGGCTGCCGGCGATGATCGGTCCGGGGCAGACCGCCGAGCTCGCCTTCACCGGGAAGGACATCGACGCCAGGCGAGCCCAGGCGATAGGCCTGGTCAACGACGTCTTCCCGGATCAGAGTGCCACTCTGGAGGCTGCCCGCGACCTGGCGGCTGAGATCGCCGAAAGCTCTCCGCTGGTGGTCCGCGGCATCAAACAGGTGTTGGCGGCCAACCAGGGTCGAACCGTCGAGGAGGGTCTCGAGTTCGTCGCCCGGTGGAACTCCGCCTATCTGATCTCCAACGACCTCACCGAGGCGATTACCGCCTTCTTCGAGAAGCGTAAGCCAGACTTCACTGGCACCTGATCGCGGAACCTGAGAGCTCTGCGCGGCGTCTGTCTACTGGCATGAAGAATCGGGGAGGCATGAGAACGAACACGATCCTGGGCGTCTTGCTGGCCGGTCTGCTCCTGGCCGCCTGCGCTGGTGACGATGCCGGGACCACATCGACCACGGCTGCAGCGGCCGCTACGTCCAGCAGCGCGCCAACGACCCCGCCACCGCGCCCACGTCCCCCGATCCCGTCGAATGGGCGTTCG
>JALDXM010000161.1:0-5737 GCA_032155085.1 Actinomycetota bacterium
ACGTCCTGTTCAGCGAGATAAGCGCCAACTACTGGGGCTACGCCGGCCAGGTGTTGCGGACCTTCACCATCGCGGCCGACCCGACCCCCTTGTTCGTCGATCTTCATCGGGCGGCGGACGCGGCCTTCGATGCCATCGCGGCTGTTGTGCGACCCGGTGCCCATGCCGCCGAGCTCGTCGAGGCCTCAGGGGTCATCGAGGAGATGGGCTTCACCATCTACGACGACCTGGTACATGGATATGGCGGCGGCTACCTGCCACCGGTCCTGGGGACCAGAAGCCGCCCGAACCTGCCGATACCCGACTTCACTCTCGAAGAAGGGATGGCTCTGGTCATCCAGCCCAACGTGATCACCACTGACGAGCGCGCCGGGGTCCAGACCGGTCATCTGGTGGTGGTCACCGCTGACGGCCACCGACCCTTGCACAGCGTCCCTCGCGGTCTGGTCAGGATCGCTGGGTAGAGGTCATCCGCCGGTCCAACCAGCGAGTGACGCCAACAGCCCCACCGCGCCTCCGCCGACGATGAGCCAGACCATGTTGAGCTGGGTTCGCCAGACCAGGGCTGCGGCGACGAGGCCGATGCCGATCGTCAGTGGATCGACCAAGGCGTCCCGACTCAGTTGGAGTGTCACCCCAGCCATCAGCCCGAGGGCGGCCGCGTTGACTCCGTCCAGCAGGGTGGCTGTCCACACCCGATCCCGGATACGCCGAATGAAAGGAGTCACCGCGCCCACAAACAGAAAGGCAGGAAGGAAGATCCCGATCGTGGCCACCGCCGCACCGGGGAGCCCACCGAGCACATAACCGATGAAGGTGGCGGTCGTCAGCACCGGTCCTGGAGTGACCTGGCCGATCGAGATTGCGTCGAGCAGCTGCCGCTCCGTCAGGACCTGGAGTCCGTCGACGAGATCGCTATGAAGGAAGGCCAGGAGCACATAACCGGACCCATAGAGGAAAGCGCCCGCCTTGAGGAACACCAGGAATAGACGCCAGAGAGACAGAGGATCTGAGCTCGACGTCGCCACCGCGAAGCTCGTCATGCCCACGGGGATCACCGACATCAGCCCGAGCTGGCCTGCCGACCTCAACCCCAGGACGACCAGGCCTCCGAGTGCGAGGAGGGCCAGTTCATTGACCCCGACCAGGTACGAGATGCCGGCTGCCATCCCGACCAACCCTGTCGCCCACCCCTTTACGGCAGAGCCTCCCAATTTGATCAGCGCCTGGGTGATGATGATCACTACCACCGGTTTGATCCCATAAAGCAGCGCCTCGCCGCTCGGTGTGGCGCCGTACTCCACATAGGCCCAGGCCAGGAGGGTGACGATGAGGGCCGCAGGCACGATGAAGCACACGCCGGCGGTGATCAGGCCAGGCCATCCGGCCCGCTCGTGACCGACATGCATTGTCATCTCGGTCGAATTGGGGCCTGGAATCAGATTTGTGACCCCGATCATGTCGAGGAAGCGCTGATCGTCGAGCCACCGGCGGCGAGTCACCACTTCGTCATGGAGCATCGAGATGTGAGCCGCCGGACCACCGAAGGCGGTGAAGCCGAGTCGCGTGAAAAGTAGGGCGAGCTCGCGGATCGATCCGTGAGCCTCCTGACCCGAGTCGGTCAATTGCCCGCGGGTTGGAAGAGCTCGATCGGATTGCCGGCGGGGTCCTCGATCAAGACCTGCTTGCCGCCAGGGCCCGTGATGATTTCGTTGCGAAAGCGCACCCCCGCCGCGCGCAATCGCTCGACCTCGGCTTCGATGTCGTCCACCACGAAATGGATTCGATTCCATCCACCGGGTTCGGGCGTTCGCCCGTCGGGCATGTCCCGGCCGGCCGAGCTGGTGGGACCACTCAAAAGCAAGCGCAACTGACCACGGACTACATCGGCGAAGGCGGGAGCGTGGTCGGATAGAAGCGTGAAACCGAAATGTGCCTGATAGAAGTCAACAGCCGCATCGACGTCGTCGACCATGTAACGAACATTGACCATGTCGTTCATCAGGACCTCCTCGTTGGGTCTTGGGTGATCAGGTAAAGCAGAAACTGCACCCGGCTCTCGATCTCAGTGGCGGTTCGTTGGAAGGCCGGGTAGGTCTCCTCGTCGGTTCCCTCTTCGATGCCGGGATCGGCGATGCTCCAGTGGATTCGCTTGGGATCACCCGCGAACTCAGGGCAGACCTCCCGCACCTTGTCGCACAAGGTGACGACGTAGTCGAAGCGTCGCCGCGAAAACCGACGAAAGTGCTTCGAAGTGGCGCCGCTGAGATCGATTCCCCGCTCACGCATGGCTCGGACCGCGTTGGGATGCACCGCCTTGGGGCGGCTTCCCGCGCTGGCCACGTCGACCGCATCGCCTGCCGCGTCCCGGAGCAGAGCTTCCGCCAGCTGAGAGCGGGTGCTGTTGCCGGTGCACAGGAACAAGACGCGTGTCCGATGGCCCGTTCTCAGGTCGAGATTCGGCTCAGGCGGATCGAGTGCCAAACCCGGGTGGAGGGCGTGGCCCGCTTCTGTCAGAAGCTTTCGGCACCGGACCAAATCGAGGCTGTAGTAGGCATCCCGCCTGTCGGCGGAGCTTCGACGCATCGTGACCACGCGGGCGGCCCGAAGACGGCCGAGATGGTATGAGATCAGGCTCTGCGGCTGACCCACCCGTTGGGTGAGCTCACGCACCTGACGATCGCTTTCAGCCAGCTCGCTCAGCAGGAGCCAACGCACCGGGTGCCCGGCTAAGGAGAACAGAGCCGGCGCTGAACTCGAGCGATTTGACTCATCCACAAGGGTGGACAATACATCAGGCTGGATTGATCGATCAAACGCTTTTGATCGATTGCCGCCGCAAGTCCGGTTCGGAGCCACCGATGGGGACGACCGGATCCGGCGCAAGCGCCTTGACAGGCAAGCCGCTACTTGCCTATGGTTCCGACGGTGACCGATGTCTTCGACGCACTAGCAGCGCCCGCACGCCGAGCCATCCTCGACGTGTTGGCAAGACGCGACGACCAGACTCTGTTCGAGTTGTGCCGTCGCCTCGCGACAGAGCACGACATCGCGCTCACTCGACAGGCTGTTTCGCAGCATCTCGCCGTGCTCGAAGAGGTCGGGCTGGTGCGTGCTCGTCGAGATGGCCGTTACAAGTTCCACTCCATCGATATGGCTCCGCTGCAGCAAGCAGTTTCCCGATGGCTCGACAACAGGAAGGAACCGAAATGACCATCCGCATCTATGTCACAAGCGTCTTCGTGGACGACCAGGAGAGTGCCCTGAGCTTCTACACGGAGCTGCTCGGATTCGAGGTCCGCAACGACGTTCCTGTCGGCAATGGTGACCGCTGGCTCACAGTGGGAGCACCCGGACAGGAAGGTGTTGAGCTGCTCCTCGAGCCCGCGTCGCATCCGGCTGTCGGCCCGTATCGAGACGCGGTCACCATCGACGGCATTCCGTTGGCATCTTTCGCTGTCGATGACATCCAGGCGGAATACGACCGACTTGTCGCCGCGGGTGTCAAGTTCACACAGCCACCTACTGCGATGGGACCTGTGACCGCTGCCGTGCTCGATGACACGTGCGGGAACCTCATCCAGCTGATCGCGTTCTGACGTCCTGAGGCTGTCGAACACCTGACAAAACCGAGGTCGTACGGCCCCGGCCCATCTCTAGCCTGCCCGAGCTATGGATGACGTCGTCCCGTGAGCCCGGAACGAATGGGCGGGATCGGTGCTGTGCTCCACGTCGAGCTGGACCGGGCCGAGCAAGCCGGTTCGTCAGAGAAGAGTGTCGTACTCGTCGAAGGAGTCTCCGACCGGTTTGCCCTGGAGAGTCTGGCAAAGCGGATGGGCCGAGACCTCGACGCCGAAGGGGTAGTCGTGATCCCCACGGGAGGAGCCACCAACTTCGGTCGCTTCTTCGACCTCCTCGGGCCATCGGGACATGACGCCAAGCTCGCCGGCATGTGTGACGAGGGTGAGGAGGCCGCCTTCCGACGGGCGATCGAAGCCGCCGGGATCGGGTCAGGGCTCGACAGGGCGAGCATGGAATCGCTCGGCTTTTTCGTCTGCGTCACGGACCTGGAGGACGAGCTCTTCCGTGCCCTCGGTCCCGATCGCTTTGCCGACCTCATCGCCGCTCAGGGCCATATGAAGAGGTTCCGCAGCTTTCAGAACCAGCCCGCCCACAGACACAAGACGCTCGACCGGCAGTTGTGGGACTGGCTTGTCACCAAGAAGCTCCCCTATGCCTGGCTCATGGTGACCGCCTTGCCCCTCCAAGACGTGCCCCGTCCGCTGCGCGGGGTGCTCGCTCACGTGTGAGGGAGAAGGCCGCTGCTGGAAGCGCTCTCAGAAACGGGATCGGAAGCGAGCTTTCACACTCCCGCCCACACTGAGAGAATTGATGGTGTAGGTTGAGAGCGCTTTCAACCCCATGCGTCATCGAGGAGGACAAAATGGGCAAGAGACGACTGACCGCACTCGCGTCGGCAGGCCTCATCTGGGTGGTCATGGCCGTTCCGTCTTTGGCGGCGCAACCGGAGCAGGAGGGCCTCTTTGTTCCGCCTCCCAATCACGGGGCAAAACAGCAGATCGCCGACCTGACGTCGCTCGGTGACAAGACCTCGGCTGGCCTGATTCGGGACATGATCCAGACACCACAAGCCGTGTGGTTCACCGCCGGCACCCCCAAGACGGTGCTCCAGGATGTGCGGCTCACCGTAAAGCGAGCCGCCGCCAAGAAGACGGTCCCGGTCTTGGTCGCCTACAACATTCCCTTCCGGGACTGCGCCCAGTTCTCAGCCGGCGGGGCCACCACCGTGGCCGAGTACTTGGCGTGGATCGACGCCTTCGCCCGTGGTATCGGGAATCATGAGGCGATCGTCATCCTGGAGCCCGACGGACTCGGGATCATCCCCTGGTACAGCCCATTCGGCACCCAGCCGCTCGAGTGGTGCCAGCCGGCGGAGGCGGATTCGGAGACCGCGGCTTCCGACCGGTTCGACATGCTCAACTTCGCTGTCGATCGTCTGAAGGAGCAGCCCAACACCACGGTCTACCTAGACGGGACCCATAGCGCCTGGCTCGGAGTGGGCGACATCGCCGATCGCTTGGTCAAGGCGGGGGTGGCAGATGCCGACGGGTTCTACCTCAACGCCTCCAACTACCAGTTCACGACCAACGGGGTCCAATATGGGACCTGGATCTCAGCATGTCTGGCCTATGGCAGCCAGGTCGTGGTGGGAGACTTCTTCAACTGCCCCAACCAGTACTGGAACGGTGGGCCGCTGCCGGCCAAGATTGCGACGATCCTGGGGGAGTGGACCGGGGTCGCCCTTAGCCCCTATGGCGAATGGAGTGGCGACAGTGACGTTGCCGAGCTGAATACATCCGGCATCGACCTTCGCTACGAGCAGATGCTCGGTGGAGCCGAGGCCAGCACAGGCTTTGTCGTCGACACCAGCCGCAACGGCGAGGGACCCTGGCAGCCCGGTAGTTATCCGGATCCACAGGACTGGTGCAACCCACCGGACCGCGGCCTCGGGCTGTCACCCACCACCGAGACGGGTCTTCCCCTGGTGGATGCCTTCCTCTGGATCAAGATCCCGGGTGAGTCGGACGGTGAGTGCACACGCGGACTCGGCCCGGGTGGTGAGACCATCGATCCCGAATGGGGGATCATCGACCCGGCGGCAGGGGACTGGTTCCCGGAGATGGCTCTGGATCTGGCCCAGAACGCCGGATCATGA
>JALDXM010000162.1:0-5731 GCA_032155085.1 Actinomycetota bacterium
GAGGTACCCAGCTTCACCCGATCGGTGACTCCGGCCACCAGCGCCAGCGTGGTGAGCGGCTCGAGGAAGGAGACCGAATAGAACTGCTGGGCGGCGAGCAGGTGGTCGGTGATCCAGATCGAGTCGAACCCGAGCTCCTCGACCTCTCGTGCGAATCCGACGATCCCCTTGGCCCGTTCGCCACCGTCTCCGGACCAGATGAAGGAGGGAAGGAACACCCCGAACCTCTCGATGTTCGAAACCTCGCCACTCATCTCATGTCCTCCTGCTCACCTTCCATTGAATTTCGGTGGTCGCTTCTCGAAGAAGGCGCGCGCCCCTTCCAGCATGTCGTCTGAGGAGAAGACCCGCTCCGAGGCATCCAGCTCTCTGGCAAGGCCTTCGTCCATCGGCGTGTCGCCGGCCAGGTCGATAGCTGCCTTCGCCTCACGCACCGCCACTGGCCCCCGCGTGGCGATGGTCTCGGCGAGGTCCTTGGCTGTGGTCAGCGACCCTCCCGCCGCTGCCACCCGATTGACCAGCCCGATCTTTGCTGCCTCACCGGCGTCGATGATCTCACCGGTGAGAATCAGCTCCTTGGCCTTGGCCATCCCCACGATCCGGGGAAGCCGTTGCGTCCCACCCGAGCCCGGCATCACACCGAGACGGACCTCGGGGAGGCCCAGCTTCGCCCGCTCGTCGGCGACTCTCAGGTCGCAGCACAGGGCCAGCTCGAGCCCGCCGCCGAGGGCATCGGCCTGGAGAGCGGCAATGGTCGGGACAGGAAGCCGGGCCAGCCGTCGGTAGACCGCCTTCTCCAGGAGGAGCTTTCCCTCCCCGACACGGCCCCGCAATGCCTCGAACTCCTTGACGTCCGAGCCGGCACAGAACGCCCGGTCGCCGGTTCCGGTGACGATCACACAGCGGACGTCCTCATCGGCCTCGACCTCCGCCAGGGCCTGGTCGAGGCCCCTGGTCATCTCGACGGTGACCAGGTTCAGGGGGGGATTCTGGAGACGGAGAGTGGTGATCTGCCCCGGTTCGAGGACGATGAGATCGGAGCTCATTCTCCCACTCCGAAGCTGTCAGCCAGACCCATTGGCCCCTCGGCAAACACACGTGGGTCCATGGTTGTGAGATCGTCGGACACGTCCGGCTTGAAGCCCATGTGGGCGATCACGTCGTATTCCGGGTCGAGCCCTTCCGCCACCTCGATCAGGGAAACCTTGCCCTCACCCAGCTCGAAGACGGCGCGCTCGGTGATGTAGCGAACCTGCTGGCCCCGTTCGTTGGCCATCGCCCCGCTGAAGCTCACTTCGTCCACGGTCTCCACGAACTTGGAAAGGCTGCCCTCGCTCACGATGCGGAGCCGGCCATCCGCCACCTCCACTTCGAGCCCGGAGGTGGTCAGGGTGCCAACGAAGTTGATCCGCCCGGTGCGCGCGCTGATATTGGGGAACCCACCCGGGCCCCGCAGCCGGCCGGGAAACTTGTGAACGTTCACGTTGCCGCGGGCATCGATCTGGGCAAAGGAGAGGCTGGCGATGTCGAGACCACCGCCGTCGTAGAAGTCGAACATATAAGGCTGGTCGATCATCGCCTGGTAGTTGAAGCCGGCGCCACCCTCGTTGCCGGCCACGGGCACCCCACCAAACATGCCTTGCTCCACGGTCAGCACCAGCCTGTCCGCGATACCCTCCTCCCACGCGACGGCTCCGATCATCTGACTGATGCCGAACCCGAGATTGCAGATGTCCCCAGGCTCGAACTCGAGGAGCGATCGGCGGGCGATGACCTTGCGCACGTCGAGCGGAGGAGGATCGCCTGCGTCGGTGACCGGTCTGCGGAGGGCTCCTGAGTAGTAAGGGGAGTAGACGGTGGCATAGGTCTGGGTCTGGTCTGGGTCGAGATAGGCCAGATCGATGAGAGCGCCCGGGACCACGACCGATCGGGCCGGAAGACTCTTGGCCGATGCCAGCCGCTTGGCCTGGGCGATCACCACTCCGCCGGAGTTGCGAGCCGCCATCGCCATGGCCAGCATCTCGCCCCGGACGGCCTCGTCTTCCATCGTCAGATTGCCGTCCTCATCAATCGTCGACCCGCGGATCACCGCCACGTCGATGGGGAATGCCCGGTAGAGCAGCCACTCCTTCCCGGCCAGTTCAACGACTTCGACCAGATCCTCGGTTGCAATCCCCTGCTTGCCCCCGGTGTGACGAGGATCGACGTAGGTATCGAGCCCCACCGCTGTGACCAGACCCGGCCGTCCCGCTGCGATCTCCCGGCAAAGCTGGGAGAGCACCCCCTGAGGGAAGGAATAGGCCTCGATCTGGCCGCTCTCGACGAGCTCACCCAGCCTCGGCTCGTTGCCGATATTCGAGCCGATCGTTCTTTTCATCAGGCCGGGCAGCGCCAGCTGGGAGAAGCCACGATCAGCGAAGTCGCCGATACCCACCACACGGACCGTGCTCAGGTCTTTGGGAGAGCCCTCGGCCTGGAACACCTCTGCGAGGGTGTCGATGAACAGCTGAGGAAGGGCGTGGCCGGCCCCCGATCCACCGATGATCACCGTCGCACCGTCGGGGATTGCTCGGACAGCTTCGGTGGGACTGACCAGCTTCATGGCATGTGCCCGCCACCGTTCGGGTTCAAGGTCTGGCCGTGATACAGGGCCGCAGCATCGGAGAGGAGGAACACGACGCTGGCCGCAACCTCGGCCGGTGTGGCGAAACGACCCGCCGGGAGCTCGGCGAGCCGGCCCCGGCCCACCTCCCCCTCCACGATCTCTGTGGTCATGTCGGTCACTGTGACCCCGGGTGCCACGGCGTTCACCCGGATCCCCTCAGGCCCGACCTCCTTGGCGAGTGACTTGACGAAACCGAGCAGGCCGGCCTTGGCCGCGGCGTAGTGAGCGACACCGGCGAAACCTATCTGGCCCAGCCTCGAAGCGATCATCACGATCGACCCGGTACCACGCCCCAGCATCCCGGGCAGGACGGCCCGGCTGCAGAGGAATGCCCCGGTCAGGTCGACGTCGATGACCTCCTTCCACTCTTCGAGCGTCATGTCGAGGATACGGCTCTCCGGCATCACGCCGGCGTTGTTGACCAGACCGTCGATCCTCC
Organism: Actinomycetota bacterium; assembly: GCA_032155085.1. Taxonomy (GTDB): domain Bacteria; phylum Actinomycetota; class Acidimicrobiia; order Spongiisociales; family ZC4RG35; genus JARDZU01. The sequence goes on from JALDXM010000162.1 coordinate 3,105, forward strand.
CGAACCGGTCGACGACGGCGTCCACCATGGCGCTGACCTGTTCCTCGTCCCGCACGTCGGCCCGGAAGGCCTCGGCCTCTCTCCCCTGGACGCGCACCGACTGGACGGTGGCCTCAGCACCGTCAGCACCTTCGATATAGCCGACGGCGACGTTGGCGCCGGCCTGAGCACAGGCCAGAGAGATGGCCGCGCCGATGCCCCGGCTGGCCCCGGTGACGAGAATCAACCGATCAGCCAGTGCGTTTGGGGCAAACACGGTCGGCAACACCTGATTCTCCGTTGAGACGTGGAAAGCGGCAAACGATTACCGCGTCTGGACGGCGGCACCGTACCCAGCGGTGATGGCGACGTCAACAGACCCCGAAACAGCCGGTTCAGCCAGGTTTCTAGACCGAGCGGACGGAGTCGCGTTCGATGATCTCCCCAACCACGCTCGCATCTTCCGGCTCTCCGCCATCGAGCCCTTCGAGGAGGATCTCTGCGCCCCGTCTCCCGATCTCATAGGTGGGGACTCGCATCGTGGTGAGCGGCACTGGCCCGTACTCGGCGATGGCGATGTCGTCCAGACCGGCAACGGAGATGTCATCGGGGACCGCCTTCCCCGAGGTCAGCAGGTGCCGCATCGCCCCGATCGCCATCAGGTCGTTGGCGGCCACGACCGCGGTCACCTCGACATTGGCCAGCAGATCGGCCATGGCCGCACTGCCGCCGGTGACTGTGAACCCACCTTCCGCCACGTGACCTGATCCCGACTCGAGCCCGAGCTCGGCCACGGCAGCGTGGTACCCGGCCAGCCTGACCCGCGACACCTCGAGCTCCGACGGCCCGCCGATGTAACCGATGGACCGATGTCCGCGCTCGAAGAGATAGCCCACCATGTCGGCCATGGCCTGGTGGTTGTCGAAAATGACGCGATGACCATCGATCACGTGGTCCGAGAGCGTGACGACGACCCCACCACGGGCCTGGAAGCGGCGCATCAGACTTTGGACCGTCTCGATGTATCCGGGGTCGGTGATCGAACTGGCCGCGAACACGACGGCGTCGACCTGATGGGCCAGGAAGGCGCGCACGTAACTGGTCTCCTTGTCCGGATCACGCACGGAGCTGGCCACGAAGAGGCGATAGTCCTCGACCTCGAGGCCATCTTCGAGCCCCTTGACGATGTCCCCGAAGTAAGGGTCGGAGATGTCGTGCACGATGACGCCGATGGTCTGCGACCGGGCAGTGACCAGGGCCCGGGCCAGCCGATTCGGCTCGAAGGCGAGACGGTCGGCGGCGGAGAGGACACGCTGCCGGGTCAGCTCGCTGACCGGATGACTCGAACCCGACATCACCCGGGATGCGGTTGCCACCGAAACGCCGGCGAGCTGGGCGACATGCCGGAGGGAGCTCGATCCACCGCCGTCGGAAACCGCCTGCGACCGTTGCTTGGACGTCACGACGGCAGGGTAACGGTGCGGATCACGGCCTTGTAAACGTTTGCCACCACTAGCACCATGGTCGACAGGCCGATCCGCCGGAGTGAGGAGGAGTCATGACGAGCACCGACGTGTCCTATCGCTCAGCCGGGGCATTGGCGGCTGACATCGAGGCCGGTGTCCTCTCCCCTGTCGAGGTCATGGACGCGACGTTGGAACGAATCGAGGAGAGAGAGCCGAGTCTCAACGCCATCGTCTATCGAGGGTTTGACGAGGCGAGGGAATCGGCGAAGACCGCCCAGGAGGCCGTGAGCCGAGGCGAGCCTGGCGGGACCCTGCGCGGGGTCCCGGTGCTGATGAAGGACTTGTTCGATTTCAAGCCGGGCTGGCCAGCCACCTTTGGGGGCATCCCGGCGATGGCCGACTTCACCCTCGACGCCTACTGCGTCTGGGCCGAGCGCATGGAAGCGGCCGGGGCAATCATCGTCGGCAAAGGCAACAGCCCCGCGCTTGGCTTCAGGGGGGCATGTGACAACTACCTCTTCGGGCCAACCTCCAACCCGTTCGACACCACCAAGAACAGCGGAGGGTCGTCCGGTGGCTCGGCGGCAGTTGTCGCCGACGGCCTCGTCCCAATCGCCGAAGGCACCGATGGCGGTGGCTCCATCCGCATCCCGGCCGCCTGGTGCGGGGTGGTGGGGTACCAGCCCTCCGCCGGACGGGTGCCCTCGCTGCTCCGCCCCAATGCCTTCTCAGGCGTATCACCGTTCATCTACGAGGGCCCGATCACCAGGAATGTGGGCGACGCCGCCCTGGCCATGAACGTCCTGGCCGGGCCCCATCCCGGTGATCCCTTCTGCGCCCTCGACAAGCCGGACTTCGAATCGACCCTGGACTCAGGGGTCGAAGGGTGGAAGATCGCTTACAGCCCCGACCTCGGGGTCTACCCGGTCCAGGCCGAGGTAGCGGCCCTCGTCGAGGAGGCAGTCAGGGCGTTCGAGGAGGCCGGCGCCGAGGTCGTCGAAGTCGATATCGAGATCGACCTGGACCAGCGTGAGCTCTCAGATCTCTGGTGCCGGCTGATCATGCCGCTCAGCCTCGATGCTTTTGCCAACCTCAAGGCAGGCGGTCTCGACCTCCTCGGCGAGCACCGGTCGGATCTACCGCCCGAGGTTCTCTACTGGGTGGGCTGCGCAGCGGCCTTCG
>JALDXM010000163.1:0-5716 GCA_032155085.1 Actinomycetota bacterium
CCCCCCCCAGGGCCCGAACCCCCGCCCTCTTGGGATCCCTCTACTTAGGACCTATCGGTGACCCTATGGTCCGCCCTTAGCGAAGTCTTAAAGACATGCTTCGCTGCCTGGGAAGATTGGGTAGAAATACGCCGACATCGGCCATAGGAGACCAGTGCCAACGAGCCGGTCCCATAGGAATGCGCTTCGCAGACCGCGTCTCGAGGCCCTGGTCGATCAAGCCGGGGCCCGCCGTCTCACTCTGCTGATTGGGGGTGCCGGGACCGGCAAGACCACGCTCCTCCTGCAGTGGCTGGGACGGAAGCCCTCTGTGTGGCACACGCTCACACCATCCGACACCTCGCTGTCGACCTTGGCTCGGGCGATTCTGGAGAAGCTGCGTCTTCAGGTTCCCGATCTGTCACCAGACTTCTTCCTCGCGGTCGAAGGAGGAAGGGGCCCCCACACGACGGCCGGCCGGTCGGCACGAGCCGACTCTTTGGCAGCGGAGCTCTGCCGCGAGCTCGAGGCACTGCTGACCCGCGACCTGTATCTGATCCTCGACGATGTCCACGTGCTGGGACGCAGCGGGGACAGTGTGCGTCTGCTCGCCGCGTTGTGCCGGAATGCACCGGAGCGGCTTCATCTCATCATGGCCACCAGGACGCCGCTGCCCTTTGCCACCAGCCGAATGAGGCTTCAGGGCCAGGCAGGTGAGATCACGGCCGACCAGCTTGCATTCACGGTCGAAGAGATCACAGCTCTGCTCGGCTCGAGTGGTGAGGCGGATGACGGAGAGACGGCTCACGCGGTGTTCGAGCGAACCGGGGGCTGGCCGGTGGCGGTCGCGCTGAGTGCGAGGCTCGACGATGTCGAGGGTGACGTGACGTCGTCGGTCGGTGACCGGGCGACTCTCTTCGACTACCTGGCTGAAGAGGTGATCGCCTCCGAGACCCCGGCCACGCTGGACGCCCTTCGCGCCCTAGCCGTCCTTCCCTGGGTCACGTCCGGAATGGCTACCGAACTCGACCTGGGGACGGGAGCGGTCGACTGGTTCGACTCCCACCGTCGCAGTGTGTATGTGATTCCCGCCCCCAACCACCCCGGAGCCGTCAGTGTCTCACCGTTGGTTCGTGAGTACCTCCTCGAGAACCATCCGCTGGACCCGAGCGAGACTCGCAGGCTCCTGCTCGATGCCGCAGCCCTCTACGAGCGTGAGGGTGCGATGTCGGAGGCCATGGAGAATGCGATCAAGCTCGGCTCAGAGGAGGAGATCGCCGACTTCGTCGCGGCGAGGGGAGCCCGGATGCTCTCGGCAGGGTTGGCACGGCAGATCGTGGAGGCGATCGAGAGGATCCCGCGTGAGAAACGTGACCGTGAGATTCTTCTCATGGAAGCCGAAGCCCGGCAGGTGCTGGGTGACTGGGAGGGAGCGACCGCAAGTTACGAGGCACTCACCCGCGGCGAGGGAGCATTGCCGGCCCGCGTGGCTTGGCGGCTCGGATTTCTCAGTCACATGCGGGGCGATGTCACGACCGCCCTGGACACCTATAAGAGAGGCCGACGGGGCGAAGGCGACCTCGCTGACGAAGCCGCTCTCGTCGGGTGGGCTGCCAGCGCTCACTGGTTGAAAGGCGAGCGTGACGAGGCCAAGCGCCTCGCCAACGAAGCCCTCGACCTGGCACGCAAAGCGGACGATTCGGGGGCCCTGGCCACGGCTCACACCGTCCTGGCGATGGTCGCGGCGATCGACGGTGACCGTGCCGTGAACCATCATCATTATCTGCGTGCGCTGGAACACGCCGAACGGGCTCGGGACGTGCTCCAGACCATCCGGATCCGATCGAATCGAAGCTCTCATTTCCTGGAGCAAGGTGACTACCCCAACGCCCTCACCGAACTGGAGATCGCTCTGCGGCTGGCCGACATGACCGGTTTCCAACTGTGGCGTGGGATGACGCTGTCCAATCGGGCACAGGTCATGGCGGGCCTTGGTCGGCTAGAGGAATCGGTGGCCGACCTCGAGCAATCGAGAGAGGTATTCATACAGATGGGCTCGATCCTCGAGTCCTATCCCATGGCTCAGATGGCAGATGTCTATGCCCTTCGCGGAGACAACGCGTTGGCCCGGGCCGTGTACGAGGAGGTGATCCGGCTTGGCGAGGAGAGCCATGACCTGCAGGCTCTGGTTCCGGCCCTTGCCGGCCTCGCCAGAGTCCTGGCCGAGGATGATCCGGAGCGAGCGGAGCAGCTGGCCGACCGGGCGGCCGAAGTCACCTCGGTCATAGGTCATGTCCGCGCTGTCCTGGCTCAAGGGTTCGTTGCCCTAGCGCGTGGTTCAGCAGATGTGGCCAAATCCAAGGCAGTGGAGGCCGCCGAACTGGCGAGAGCTCGCCAAGATCTGCCGGGTCTCGCCGAGGCGCTAGAACTGGAAGCGGCTTCGATCGACGATGAGGCCCGGGCCAGGGCCCTCCTCGCGCAGTCCAGGCGCGTCTGGGAGGAGATCGCGGCGCCAGTCGGCGTCGCCCGGGTGGATCTGGCCCTCGCCAGCTTGGGTGACGGGGACCCTGCCCTGGCCGAGGATGCTGCGACCCGCCTCGGCCAACTGGGAGCGAAGGGTCTCGCTTTGGATGCAGCAAGGATGGCAGTCCAGGTCGACGAGCCGGCGGCGTGCGACGTGAGCATCAGGACGCTCGGGGGCTTCACCGTCCTGGTTTGCGATGAGCCCGTGCCGTCGTCGGCCTGGCAGTCCAAGGTCGCACGGGAGATAGTCGGGATGTTGGCTGCCAACCGGGGCAGGGCCCTACATCGTGAGGTCGCAATCGAACGGCTTTGGCCCGACGAAGACCTGGGCAAGGCCGGAAACCGGCTCTCCGTCGCTCTCAGCACCATCCGCGGTGTGCTCGATCCGGGCCGGATCCACGGGAGCGACCATTATCTCGTGGCGGCCAGGGAGTCGCTGGCCTTGAACCTGCAGCATGTCGAGATCGATGTGGACTCCTTCTTCAAGGAAGCGCAAACCGGTCGCTCGCTCCTGCGATCCGGCGATCGTCAAGCAGGGCTCGACATGCTCAGGTCGGCTGAGACTCGATATCTGGGCGAGTTCCTCGAAGATCACCCGTACGCCGACTGGGCCATAGGCCTCAGGGAGGAGGCGCGGGCTGAGTTCATCTCGATCGCTCGTCTCCTCGCCGAGGTCGACAGTGAGGCAGGGGATCACGACGCGGCGGCTCGCTGGTACATGCGCATTCTCGAGCAAGACGCGTACGACGAGTCTGCCCATCTGGGGTTGGTGACCTCGATGGCGACTGCCGGGCGGCACGGGTCGGCCAGACGTCTCTATCGCATGTACGTGACACGCATGGGAGAGCTCGAGGTTGAGCCTGCGGCGTTCCCCGTCCTTGTTTAAGGGATCGCTAAGGGCACTTCACAGAATGCGGCGCATGGACACCTTTGTGGTGCGGGTGCTGGGGCCAATGGCCGACGGTGGGGAGGAGGAGACGAGCCTTCGCGGAGTCGTGGAGCATGTCGCATCGGGAACGAGCGACACGTTCCGGACCGCCGACGAGCTCGTCTCCTTCCTCCGGGGGCCACGCGCATTGACCAGTTCCGGGGACTCGCCCGGAGTGTCCGAGACGCTCGAATAACATCGCGGCCGCTTGCTCCCTCTGCGCGACGTCAACCCCACCCGAATCACCCCCTTCGTCACCCTCGCGCTGATCGCGGCAAACATCCTGGTCTATTTCTTGATTCAGGGCAGGGGGACCGTCGAGGATCAGCAAGCGCTCATCTACGAACGAGCCGCGATCTCATGTGAGGTGACCACCGGCTTCCCACTCGGGATCGAGGAGATCGTGAGCAACACCTGCGTCGCCGGACGCCAGGACCCGGTCTTCCCTGACAAGAACGTGTTCCTCGCCCTCATCACCTCGATGTTCCTCCATGGGAGCGTGGGCCACGTCTTGTTCAACATGTGGTTCCTGTGGATCTTCGGCAACAACGTCGAGGAGGCCTACGGGCACATCGGCTATTTGCTGATGTATGTCATCGGTGGCCTGGCCGCCACCGCCGCCTACGTCGGGTTGAACCCCGACGCAACCGTCCCCTTGGTCGGGGCCTCGGGTGCGGTCGCGGTGACAATGGGGGCCTACCTGGTCCTGTTTCCCGGCCACAGGATCCTGTCTCTGGTCGGATGGTTCTTCGTCCCGGTGCCGGCAGCGTTATTCCTCGTGTTCTGGTTCGTTGCCCAGTTCGGGTTGGGCGGCACCAACACGGCATGGGAGGCCCATGCCGGTGGCTTCGTCTTCGGGGCGGGGATCAGTCTCTTTCTCCGTTCCAGGCTGATGCGGCGTGTCACGGTGGGCAGATGATCAACAGTGAGGCTGTCAACCGCGCTATGCAAAGGGGTCGCATTTCCTAAGCATCACTGAACATCTCGATCAAACCAGGGGGAGAGAAGGGTCGAAATGTGTAGTGTCACTAATCACAGCGTATGAGCAGTGGGCTAGTGGTCTGTCGGAGGAGTTGATGGGAAAGACCTTGCTCAAGGGTGGCTGCGTGCTCAGCCTGGACCGCAAAGTGGGCAACTTTCGTGTCGCCGATGTTCTCATCGATGAGGACCGGATCGCTGAAGTCGGGCCCGACCTACGGGTGCGCGGAGCCGAGGTGATCGACGCAACCGACACGATCGTCATGCCCGGCTTCGTCGATGCACATCGCCACGTCTGGGAATCGCTGTTCCGGGGGATCGGCGACCGCGTCGCCGTCGATGGATCCCGTTACACGGCGGACGATGTCTATGCCGCCACCCTCATCGGACTGTTGGGTGCGGCCGAGGCGGGTGTCACCTGCCTCGTCGATTGGTTTGCCTTGCCTGCAGGTGCGCATGCCGGTGCCGCGCTTCAGGCACACGCCGACTCGGGTCTGAGGACTGTCTTTGTTGACGGGGCAGCCGACGTGTCTCGGGCTTCGGAGGCGCCGGCGTCACCCCACTTGACACTCGCCACCGGCGGTGACGACCCCCGGAGCTGGGTCACAGCGCGTGAGAACGGCCTGCGCATCCATGCCCACGCCGCTGTCGATGCCGACCAGCGCGGGCTCGGAGAAATGGCATCGATGCTGGGAAACGATGTCACGTTGATTCACGGGTCGTATTTCGAGGATCGAGACCTCGATGCCGTAGCCTCGTCGGGCGCAGCCATCATCCTCACCCCGTCCAGTGAAATGGCAGGCGGGCTGGCACCACTCGACGTCCAGAAGCTGATCGACCGGGGAATCCGCCCCGGGCTCGGCGTCGACACCGAGCGTATTGGCCCTGGCGACGTCTTCGCCCAGATGCGGGCCGCTATCTCTCTGCAGCACGCCACCCTGTTCGACCTGAAACTGGCAGGCAAGTCCGGGCTGCCCAAACTGCTCACCACGCGCGAGGTGATCCGCTACGGAACCATCGACGGGGCGCGTGCGGTCGGGCTCGGGGATGTCACCGGATCGCTGACACCGGGGAAGCAGGCCGATGTTGTCGTGCTGCGGACCGATCGTCCCAACATCTATCCGATAAATGACCCGATCGGAGCTGTGGTTTGGGGGATGGACACCTCGAACGTCGACTGGGTGCTCGTGGCCGGCCGTCCGGTGATGCAGTCCGGGCTGCTTGTTGCGGATGTGTCACGTGCCAGAAGCCTGGCGATCGACGCTCGTGAGCGGTTGACGCGCGCCCCCGAAACGCTGACCCACACTG
>JALDXM010000164.1:0-5701 GCA_032155085.1 Actinomycetota bacterium
GGATCACTCGGTGCGGACTTCGCCGTGCTCCCCAATGAGGCACCGGACGATCGTGTGCCCACGGTGGTCTACGAGGTGACCGGAACCCCGGCAGGTCTCGACTCGGCCCTGTCATTGACCGCTCCCGGAACCCGAATTGTGATCGTCGGTCTTCAGGACGGGACGCGTCCGATCGAGTTCAGGCGGCTGGCATTGCGTGAAAACGAACTGATCGGCACCAACGCCCACGCTTTCACCGCCGACTTCGAACAGGCGACCGATCTGCTCGCCGGGCGAGCCGAAGGGTGGTCCGACATCGCACCTGTGACAATCCCCCTCGATGACCTGGTGGAGCACGGTCTTCGTCCCATGGTCGAGGGGACGGCCACCCGGATCAAGACCCTCATCGACCCTTGGGCGACGGAGACGAGAGCCACGACGTAAGCCCCGGAATAGGAGCGGTCGGCGCGGCGAGGTCCGAATGGCGGATGCCCCGGCAGTAATCTGCGGCGATCTTGGGATCTCAGGGCATGATCGAGGTCAGGGTCCTCGAAGGCCCCAACATCCACTTCTCCGAGCCGGCGGTGGAGTTGGCCATAGACGGCCGAATGCTCGAGGGCTCCGCCGAGCCGGAGCATCTCCTCGCCACCATTGGCAGGCGGGCCGGGGTCGACCTCGCAACACGGACGACCCGGGTGGGCGACGGCATCGTCCTGCTTGCCTTCACATGGGAGCAGAGAGGTAAGGCTGAAGCGCTGGCGGACCAAATCGCCCGACTTCTTCGGGACCACCCCCGGGATTGGGAAGACGAGCTCGAAGCGGCATCGCGCGCGGTACGTGACGCAGATCCTGGCGACGGGCCTGAGGCCATCGACTCCCCGATACCGGTGGTAGCGGTGACCGGGACCAACGGGAAGACCACCGTGACCAGGCTGCTCGCTCACATCGGTAGGGCTGCGGGGCGACATGTGTCCTGGTGCAATACCGACGGGATATTCCTCGACGACATGACCCTCGAGGAGGGCGACTGGTCCGGGCCCGGTGGAGCACGGGGCGCCGTCACCGCCGCAGGGGCACAACTCGCAATCCTCGAGGTCGCCCGGGGCGGTCTTCTCCGCCGCGGCATGGGTGTCACCCAGGTCGACGTCGCCGTGGTGACCAACGTGTCAGCCGACCACCTCGGGGAATATCACGTCACGAATCTCGATCAGATGGCCGACGTGAAGACTTCGATCCTTGCCGCGGTGCGTCCCGACGGCCGGGCCGTGGTCAACGTCGAGGACAAGCGGGTGTTCGCCAGACGCGGCCGGTCGCCCGGGCGTGTGTTCGCCTTCTCCACCGACCCCGGCATTGCAGAGCTGCGCGAGGTCCTCGACTCCGGGGGCGAGGTGGCGACCGTCGAGGATGGTTGGGTGATCGTCAAAGCAGCCGACGGGGCTGCCCGGATCGTGGAGATCGCCGAGGTCCCGGTCTCCTTGGCCGGGCTATCCAGGGTCAATATCTCCAACGCGCTGGCCGCAACCGCAGCCGCCCTCGGGTTGGGGCTCTCCCCCACCGCGGTGGCTGAAGGGCTACGCAGCTTCCACCTGGACTCCAGCCAGAACCCGGGGCGGATGAACATCTGGGAACTGAACGACAGGCTCGTGGTCGTCGACTACGCCCATAATGCCCAGAGTCTGCAAGCCCTGGTGGAGTTTCTCCGCTCCTTGGCCGCGGGCAAACGCCTGGTGTGGCTGCTGGTGGGAACTGCCGGCGACCGCACCGACGACCTGCTGGAGCAATTCGCCGAGATCGCTGCCCGCGGTGCAGATCGGCTCGGGATCACCGAAAAGGAGGTGTTCCTCAGGGGCCGGACCAACGAGAACATGAACGAGGTCCTGCAGAGAGGTGCGGCCCGCGGCGGGTGCCGGAACGTTCCGGTGTACCCCGACGAGCTCACAGGGTTGGGGGCCTTCATCGCCGAAGCGGCGCCGGGCGACGTGGTCGCAGTCTGCGCCCACGCCCAGCGTGAGGAGATCTTCGCCTGGCTGGCCCGACAGAACGCGGTCCCTGTCGATCACCAACGGCTGCGGACACTGGCGAACTGACGGATCAGAATTCACTCACGCGGGCTCGAGAAACTCCCACACGTCGTCGAGACGGTCGACGCAGAGGACGACGAGGTCACCATCGTTGGCGCGGCTCAGCGCCCGCTGCACCGCTTCGATCTCGTCTGTGACCACCTCGGCGACCCGGGCCCGACCCTTCCCGGCTTTGATCCGGGCCTCGACACCCGACGCCACCAGATTCGCCGACTCGCCGGGGTCACGACCCCGCAGGTTGGCGTCCTCCCGGACGATGACCCGGTCGAAGTGATCCGATGCGATCTCGCCCATCTCGATCATGTCCTGGTCCCGGCGGTCCCCGGGAACTGCGATGACGCCGATCCGTCGCCGAACCACGATGGCTCCGGGATCACTCGAACTGGCCAGGTTGTCGACGAACTCACCCAGTGACCGCAGACCGGCGGGATTGTGGGCATAGTCGATGACCACTGTCACTCCAGCCACCTCCACCACGTTGAGCCGGCCCGGAGCTAGTGCGTAAGTCGGAGTGAAGCTGAGCAGGCCCTGGCGGATGTCGTGGAGATGGATCCCGGCGGCGTGCGCGGCGGCGGTCGCCGCCAAGGCGTTGGCAACCATCATCCGAGCGCGACCCCGAAATGTGGCAGGGATACGGCGGACCTGAGACAGCGGCAAGGTACCGGCCCCTCGCTTGAGCACAATGGTCTCGCCCTTGTCGGTGTTCTCCAGGACAACGGCCCAGCCGTCCCGGCGAAGGTGGGCGGCAACGACCTCGTTGTCCGGGTCCATCGAGAACCAGATCACCTCCCCGCTGGAGGCTTTGGCCATCTCCACAACCAGAGGGTCGTCGGCGTTGAGCACCGAATACCCGCCCCGCGGCACCGCCTCCACGACGACCCGCTTCAGATGGGCGAGATCCTCCAATGTGTCGATGCCATGCCTCCCGAGATGGTCATTTGAGACGTTGAGCACCACCCCCACATCGTGACGGTCGTAGCCCAATCCTTCCCGGAGCAACCCACCGCGGGCCACTTCGAAGACCGCGAAGTCGACCTCCGGGTTCTGGAGCACCATGCGGGCCGACCGCGGTCCTGAGGCGTCGCCACTGATGATGAGACGCTCGTCGACCATGATCCCGTCCGTGGAGGTCATCCCCACTTTCCGGCCGGTCCCCTTCAGGATGTGGGAGACCATTCGAACGGTTGTGGTCTTCCCATTGGTCCCGGTCACGGCGACTATGGGGATGCGGCTCGGCGACCCCGGGGGAAACAGCAAGTCGACCAGCGGCTTCGCCACGTACTGAAGGTCACCCTCGGTGGGATGGGTGTGCATTCGGAAGCCGGGCCCGGCATTCACCTCGACGATGGCCCCGCCCGTCTCCCGGACCGGAAGCGTGATGTCGGGTGCCACGAAATCAACGCCAGCCACATCCAGACCCACCACACGGGCGGCCGACACGGCGATCTCCACGTTCTCGGGATGCGCCTCGAGGGTGCGATCGATCGAGGTGCCACCGGTAGACAGATTGGCGGTCAGCCGTAGCTTCACCGCCTCGCCCTCCGGGGGCACGTCGTCGGGCTGATATCCCTGTTCGGCGAGCAACTCCAAAGCGGACTCGTCGAGCTCGAGGCGTGTGAGCACGTTCTCGTGACCTATCCCCCGCCGGGGGTCACGGTTGGTCTCAGTCACCAGCTCTTCTACGGTTTGCGAGCCATCGCCGACGACCTGGGCGGGGACCCGCTCGGCGAGGGCAGCCATGCTTCCCCCAATGACCAGGACCCGGTAGTCCCTCCCCGCCACGAGGTTCTCCACGATGACGCCACCGCTCCTGGATTCTGCCCGGGCAACGGCGAAAGCCTTGCGGACCGCATCGGCAGACTCGATCCCCAAACTCACACCTCGCCCGTGGTTGCCGTCGGCGGGCTTCACCGCCAGCGGATAGCCGAGCCGGTCAGCCGTTTGGACCGCCTCCTCCTCGGAATGCACCTCACGCCCGCGGGGCACGGGGAGACCGGCGTTGGCCAAAAGTTGGGAAGTGAGCCTCTTGTCGCTGGCTATGTCGACAGCCAACCAGGAGGTCTGGGAGGTGACCGTGGCGCGAATCCGCTTCTGATGGACGCCCTGGCCCAGCTGGACCAGGGAGTGCTTGTCGATACGCAGGTATGGGATGTCCCTGGAGGCAGCCTCGTCGATGATCGCTTGAGTGGAGGGTCCGAAGGCGACCCTGTCAGCTGTGTTGATCAGCTCTTTGACGCCTTCGCCGAACTCCAGGTCGACCTCGTCGCGGGCCACCAGATGGTTGACGATGTTCACCGCGAGGTCGCCGGCCTGGAGCGCAACCTCTTCGTCCCGATAGCCGTAGATCACGTTGTACCGCCCATGGACCCCCGCCCCCCGGGTCTTCCCGCGATATACGGCGGCACCGGTGTAGCGCTGCAGCTCCAGAGCGATGTGCTCGGCGATGTGGCCGGCCCAGGTGCCCTCACCGAGCCGCTCGACGAATCCACCTGGCTTCTCACGGGAGCAGGTGTGGTCTCCTAGGCCGGGGAGCAGCTCCAGCAGACGCTCGGTGAACGACGAGGAGCCTGATGCAGGGCCGGTAGGACCAGTAGTTGGGACCGCGGTAGACCTGGCGCTCCAGGATGACGAGATCCGGTCGGGGAGCACTCTCTTCGGGCATTTTGCCGTCCCCCCGCGGACTCTCAGGAGGCCCGTTCCAACCCGGGGCAAGACTTACTGTTCACCGGTCTTCCGCCGCCAGGAAGCGGTCGTCCCGAGGAGGTGCGGAGATCAGGGTGCGCCGGCGAAGATCGAAACGAGACCCTTCGGGCAGAGAGTGGAGGATGGCTCCTGAGACCATCAGGGGATCGTACCGCTTGACGCGAAAGGCGTCGGTCTCGATGTTCGAACCGTCGACGATGGTCGCCACTCCTCTGCCCACGACCTCCATGACGTCATCGGAGTTGACCAACACCGCAGTGTCCTCGTCCAGCCCGATGCCGAGAAGGGTCGGGGAATGGGCCACGAGGGAGAGAAGCCTCCCGGTGCGGTTTCGCTTGCCGAAGTGCTGATCGATGATCACGTCCTGCAACAAGCCAAACCCGGCGCTCAACTGACCCATCCGCTGCTTTGGGACGTCACCGGAAGGCCCGAAAGCCACCATGTGTGAGCTGATCGCACTGGCACCCGCCGAGGTGCCTCCCACGACGGTTCCTGATCGGTTCATCTCGATCAGTTTCCGCCCGAGGGCGGTCCCGGCCACCACCGATGTCAACTTCGACTGATTGCCGCCGGTCATGAAGATTCCGGTGGCCCCGTCGAGAGCCGCCGTAGTGGACTCGTCATTGGCCTCCGACCGACTCATCGGGTTTAGACCGGTCACCTCGGTGGCGCCCATCCCGGTGAACAGGGCGTGATAGACCTCGACTATCGACTGCCCCAGCGAGGACGCGGTGGCGAGGACCACGATCCGGGAGTCGGGACCTCCGGCGAGGTCGACGAACTGCTGCAGGATCGTCTTTCGTCCCAGCTTGTCTTCGGCGCCTCCGATGATTACCAGATCGCCACGGCTGACCGCTCCGTCGCTCATGAACTCGATCGTACAGCGGTCTCATCCGCTGACCGGGAACCGGGGCGAGAACGAACGAGCACTAGTTGCC
>JALDXM010000165.1:0-5685 GCA_032155085.1 Actinomycetota bacterium
CCTCGATCTGGACGCGGCCGGGCTCACTGGGGAGATTCCCACCGAGATCGGGAATCTGATCAACCTGCGTGAACTCGGACTGACCGAGAATCAGCTGTCAGGACAGATACCTGCTTCATTGGGGAGTCCGGATAAGCCGTTCATCCTGGAGATGAATCTCTCTTCCAACCAACTAACCGGCGATATTCCGGCGACGATCGTCAACCTGAACACGCTGGAGGTGCCGGGCGGCTTCAGGATCTGCAGTAATCCAGGAATCACCATTAACGGTCTTACGACGGCTCAGCCGGGGGATCCCGTGTATGACTTCGTGTTCCTCCGCGACCCGGCGTGGAACATCAGCTGTACCTAAAGCGCAAGAAAATCATGAAAGAGAGCCCCTACGGGGGCTCTCTTCTTTTGGTCAGCGAACCACCTTCTTGACCCGTCGCACCGTGTAGCGCGCTCCATCCCGGGCCACCTGCCGTAGGGCAGCAGCCCGGGCCGACATCGGCACCTTCTCGAACTTGCGTTCATAGCCGAGGTCGCTGAGCAGGTCGCCGGCCAGGGCCTCGAATCGGGCCACCTGGTCGTCGGATAGCTCCCGACGCCAGTCGCGGAGACCCTTGGTTGGTGGCAGGTAGATGTCCTTATGACGGTCGGGCACCGCGGTGGTGGACACGATGTCCCCAGCCCGCTCGTAGTAGGTGAGCATGACCGGGTCATAAGGCAGGTCGATGAAGCCACAGATCCGTCGCACCGCACCTTCTGTGTCCTCGATCAGCTCTTCGAAGCGTGACTCGAAGTAGCGGTCGGGACCGAGGTCGGCCCCTGCCTCACGTCCCTCAGCGACTCGTCGCTTCCACGACATTGCCACCTGCTCGATCTTGGTCCCATCGGTATGAGCCAGGGCCACATCGCGGCCATCGCGAATCGCATGCACGAATCGGGCCTCCGGGAACAATTCCGCCAACAGCGGCAGATGGTGAATGTTGCTCTGGGTCTTGTCCCCGTATCGGCCCTTGTCGTGTTTTCGTGCGTACAGGGCGTACAACCGTCGCACCGCCTCCGGATAGTCGCCCGTCGGAGGATCGCCCAGGGCGCTCTCGATCTCGGCACGATCCAAGCCCCAGTTGGCGAAGCGGTCATCCTTCTCGAGGTCCCTGACGAAGCGATCCGGCTCGAATTGATTCGGCTGATAGCGAACAGCCAGCCTGGCCACGAACCGGCTCTCTCCCGGGATGGCCAGGTCGGGATGGGAGTCGAAGATGGCGCGATGCAAGGTGGTGCCAGAGCCGTTGGCGCCGAAGAAGAATACGAACGGTTTCATCAGAGGACGGCCCTGATCTCGTCCAGCGCCCGGCCGGCCGATCGCCGTCCACCTTCACCTTTTCGCTCGAGACGCTGGATGGTCGCGAGAAGCCGCTGCATCTCGGAGAACCGCCAGCCGGGGCGCTCAGTGGCCTTGGGGTCGCCGTAGCCCTGGAGCAAAGACTCGGTCAGAGAGTCGGTCCAACGACGGAGCGAAGGCGTGGAGTACCGAAGACGATGCACGAACCGTGACAAATCGAAGCCACGCACCTGAGGGATCCAGCCGAAGTCGATCAGACCGGTGACGCCCTTATCCATCACGATGACATTGCCCGAGCTCAGGTCGCCGTGAGCCAGCACGACGGGGTCGGGCTCCGACGAAGCGGCCCGAAACAAATCGCCGACAGTCGTCTCCAGGCTCTGCTGCTCGGCCTGAGGAAGGAGAGGGGCTACCGACTCGACCTTCCGCTCCGTTTCCTGCCAGATCCGGTCCAGCTCGGGGGAGGGATCGGGGCGGCGGAGGCTTTCCACGATTCGTATTGCTTCACCGACCGCGGCGCAGGCCGTGTGGGCGCTGGCCCGGTCCTTGCCGGTGAAGAGGAGGCGCAAGGGGTTTCCCAGCGGCACCCCCTCCAGTCCGAGCGTGACCACCTCGAAGGTCGTCTCGTCGAAGGCCAGCGTCTCATTGAGGACGATGTAAGAACCATCGACCTGATCCATGAACCGCCGGCCCATCTCCTCACTGCGGGCAAGTGCCTCGCGGACCCGGCCCAGATGACGCGAATCCTGTTCCTGCGGGGGGAAATAGGCGACCTTGTACCAGGCCGTAGCCACGCCCTTCTCGGGTGAGCGCAGCGCTAAATGGAAAAGTGTGGAGCGCTTGCGATCGATCCGCTCCCCGACGATCCACTGCAGATTCTTTCCGTCGAGGGAGAACCGCTCGGCGAGCGCAGCGCGGGCACGGTCGAGGACCTCCGGGCCGGGCTGGTCGGGTCGATGGTCGAAGGGCACGGCTGGTCTAGTAGCCGCTCAGCATGCCCATCTTTCTCCCGTACTCGAGGGAGCGGGAGAACAGCCAGAGACCACCTGCGAGCACCACCACGTTGAAGGCCGACAGGGCTATGACTGCGACATTGAAGGGGACGACGAACGTCCCCGGGTCTGCCATCAGGACGGCGCGGCTGGCGTTTATGACATAGGTGTGGGGGAT
This sequence comes from Actinomycetota bacterium, assembly GCA_032155085.1. GTDB lineage: Bacteria > Actinomycetota > Acidimicrobiia > Spongiisociales > ZC4RG35 > JARDZU01. Next base: position 2,501 of record JALDXM010000165.1, read on the forward strand.
GACGTAGGCCAGTGGCTGGAGCCAACTGGGCAGCTGGTCCACCGAGAAGAGAGCACCACCGAGCAACGAGGCGGCCATCCCGTAGAGGGTGAGGAATGGCTTCGACCGTTTGGAGATGATGAGGATGGCTGCAGAGACGATTCCGATGGCAGTGTTGGCCAGGATGCCCAGCAGGAGCAGGATGATGAACTGTCCCCATCCGGTCGGGAGGTATTGGGCCCCGAGAAGCAGTCCGAGGAGCATGATGATGGTTCCTTCGAGGATGCCCATCATCGTGTGCCACAGGTTCATGGCGAAGGGGAGGAAGGTCCACGGGACCGGCTCCACCAGCAGCGTCTCCAGAGAGCCACGGTTCAGCGCTCGCTGCAGGTTGCCTCCGAACCCGCTCAGTGCTCCTTGCAGCATGGCGGTGACCGCCAAACCCAGAACGGCGAACGTGAAGTAATCGCCACCGACTTCGGCCGACTCACCGACCAGGTCACCGATGAAGTAGGCGACCAGCACCGGGAGCACGGTCCCCAACTCGCTGATGACCAACGACATCGGGTAACTGACCTCCTCGATGAAGTCCATGCGAAGGAAAGCGACAGCAATCCCCGGCGTGGGACGATTGGGCGAGCGGCGCCTCCGGCGACGACCTCGCTCCTCGGCAGCAGGCGTCTTGGTGTCGACGCTCATTTGGCCTCGCCCTCCCGATACATATCGGCAAGGATGTCGCGGAGGGGCCTTTGCACCTCCTGCAGGTGGACCACGTCCGGAATGACTGTTTCGAGAACGGCGAGTACGTCCCCGGTCGTCGTGTCGGAGGAGGTCAGAACTGTGGTCAATTGGGGTCCTTCGATTGTGAACGACTCTCCGAGGCCGGCGGCATCGATCAGCTTCCTGGCCTGTTGGGCGCTCTCGTCCGTCCTGAATTCGATCTCGAGCTGCTCTCGGTCGACCAGTGCTCTCAATTCGTCGAGATCACCGTCATATCGGATTCGCCCCTTGTCGAGCAGGACCACGTGTGAATGGAGGGCTTCGATCTCCTCGAGCCGATGTGAGCTGATCATGCAGGCCAGCTTGTCCTCCTCGACGATCGAGATGATCAGGCCCAGCAGCTCGTGGGCGGCCACCGGGTCGATGGCGCCAGTGGGCTCATCGAGGATCAGGACGCTTGGGCTGTGCAGGAGGGCACGGGCCAGCTGGAGGCGGGCCCGCATCCCGGACGAAAGGGCGAAGACCGAGTGCTCGGCGGCGTGGGAGAGGCCCACCTTGGAAAGCGAGTCGTAGATGCGCCCCTTGAGGTCCTCACCCTTGAGGCCTTGGAGACGACCGTGGAAACGCAGGTTCTCGACACAGGTGAGGCGGCCCAGGAGGCTGACGTCCTGACCCGGCATCCAGCCGACCATGCGTCGCACCGCCACCGATTCGTGCTGGGCGTCGTAACCCCCGACTGTCGCATATCCGCTCGACGGCGTAGTGAGACCGAGGAGGATGCGGAAAGTCGTGGTCTTGCCGGCCCCGTTGGGCCCGACAACTGCACAGATCTCCCCGGGACCCACGTCGAAACTGATCCCATCGAGCGCGGTCACCGCGTTCTTGATGTTGCTCTTCACGAGGAGCTTCATCCACGTCGGCGACGGCTCGTAGACCTTGGTCAGGTCTTTCACGGTGATGCTCGGGGTCCGGTCGCTCATCTCGGCGATTTCCCAACCCCGGTCAGAATCCACATAGGTAGAAGTCGACGTCGATTCAACGATTCCACGGCGTGCCTGCGCCCCCCCACTGGCGAAACTGCGCACACTCTAACCGCCCTCAGTGGTCAGACAATATCGATGCATGGGTAGGATCCACCCCAAGACGGGAACGGAGGGCGTGCCGTGGGGGCATGGAAGTGGGTCTTGATCGTTGGAGGCTTGGCGCTCGCGCTCGCTGCCGGCCTCTGGGCTGGGGGAGCATTAGCTGGGGGGAGCACGGGTAACGCTGGCGCTGAAGATCAGCCCGCCGCCACCACGCAACCGGCCGCTGCCACCACGATCCCGGTGAGCGAGGGCACGAGACCAGCCACCGCAGGATCGGAAGACCCGGCGTGTGATCTTCCTCCCGGCGAGCCCTACGTCGGGGGGCCCACGGCGCAACTGGAAGCCCTCGGCGAAGTCGATGGGATGACGGTCCAGGGAGCGGTTTATCCCCGGCCCGACTATGCGGGCGACCCCTGGACGATGTGGGGCCAGGGCATAACCACGGCCGATGGTCGTTTCATCTCCGCCATCGGTGACCATCTCGGGCCCGACGGGAACTCCTATGTATACGAGTATGACCCGGCCACGGGCACCTTGGCCACCTTGGGTGATCTCCTCTCATACGTCGAGCACGACCCCGGGTCCTGGGGCTACGGCAAGGTGCACGGGCAAATGGTCGGTGGGCCGTGTGGCGAGATCTACTTCGCCTCGTACTGGGGAACCAATCGTGACCTTCAGTATGGGGGCTCCTACACCGGTGACTACCTGTTCCGCCTCGACCCGAATCAACGGACCATCTCCACTCTCGGTGTGCCGGTCACAGAGCATGGCATTCCCTCGCTGGCCGGGGCTCCTGAGCTCGGGCTGGTCTATGGAGAGGCGATCGATCCGATCGCCGAGGCGCAGAACCTCGATGCGGGCCCGTTCTTCGTCTATGACACCGTCAACAACGAGGTCGTGTTCGAGGGAGACCCGGCGCAGCATGCCGGATTCAGGAACGTGCTTGTCGATGGCGAAGGCCGCGCCTATTACTCGATCGGGGGAGCCGAGCTGGCGGTCTATGACCCTGGCTCGAACTCGGTGGCCACCCACCCCCATCGCATGCCTGGAGACTGGCTGAGGGCGTCGACAAAGCCCGCCCCGGACGGCCGCGTATTCGCTGTCACCCGGGACCCTGACGCCTTCTTCGTGCTCAACCCGGACGGGTCCATCGAACCACTGGGCAACCCGGCCGAGTACACCGCCACCATGGCCCTCGCTCCTGATGGTGGCTCGTTCTACTTCATGCCCGATGCCCATGGTGATGCCTGGCAGTTCGGCGGGGCCCTGACCAGAGTCGACACCTCGAGTGGTGAGCAGGAGGTGATCGCCGAGCTCAATCCGTTAGTCGAGGAGGGACTCGGACTGATACTGGGCGGCACGTTCGGTATGGCGGTGTCGCCCGACGGCGGGACCATCTAC
>JALDXM010000166.1:0-5637 GCA_032155085.1 Actinomycetota bacterium
CCGAGCGTGAGACCCGCGATGAACCTCGAGACTCCTGGTCTGTGTGCGCAACTGGATCGGCTGAAAACCCTGTGCGATCGACTCGAAGGCTCGCAGGATCAGCCGGCGGCGTACCACGATCTGGTCAAGCGCATTCGCGCCGCTTCGCCCGACACGGTGATCCTGCTCGACGAGGCATATCACGACTACGTCACCGACGAGCGATACCACACGGCGATACCCGAGGCCATGCAGCGACCGAATGTCCTGGTGTTGCGAACGTTCTCGAAGATCTTCGCCCTGGCCGGCCATCGGGTGGGGTACGCGGTGGGACAGCCGGGCACCATCGCCGAGCTACGCAAGGCCCAGCCCCCCTTCACCGTCGGCCAGGTCGCCCAGGCGGCGGCCACCGCCTCCCTGCGAGATGGTGCCGAGCTGGAGCGTCGCAAGGCTGCCAATGCCTCGGCCAGACACCAGCTGCAGGGGATGTTGGCGGAGCGTTCCCTGCCCCATGCCGATAGTCAGGCCAACTTCGTCTACTTCGAGCTGCCGATCGTGGCTGCAGAGTCGGCCAACTTGTTTATCCACCAAGGGGTGATCGTCCGTCCCATGTCAGGTGGCTGGCTCAGGGTGACCATCGGCTCGGAGGAGGAGAACAGGCGCTTCGTCGAGGCGCTCGATGTGATCCTGACTTCGCACTGAGCTCCCCCTGCTCGAGGGAGCGCCAATAGGGCGGAAGGCCCACTGGAGACTTCTGCAGGTTCGGGCAGAATGTCCGGCGGGGGAAGGGATTAGGGCCCCCACAGGTACGGAGAGGGCTCAGGGCGGGATGGAAAATCATCGGATAGGGCTCGAGGCTGCGCGATTGCTGCCTCTCGCTGAGGGTGTGCTCAGGCATTTCCCGTTCAAGGTCAGGTCGGTCGAGCACCTGGCCACACATTCCAACGTCCTGTATCGCGTTGTGACGTCGGACGGCTTTCAGTGTGTCCTTCGTGTGGGCAGCCCCGAGTCGAATTCCCGAAAGAACATCGACTACGAGGTCGCCTGGCTCTCAGCGTTGAACCGGGACAGCGATCTCGAGGTTGTCTCTCCGATCAGGAGCGAGTTCGGGTCTCTCGTCGTGGACGCCAGGGAGCCGGATTCCGACAAGACCAGGCCATGTGTGTTGTTCAGTTGGGTGCCGGGGGCGCCTCTCGGCGATGGCGCGGGGAGCTTTGGTTATCGGCTGCTGGGCCGGGTGAGTGCGTCTCTCCAGGAGCACGGGCGCACCTGGCAGATACCGAATCCCGATGGCATGCGTCGCTGGGACAGGGTCTTCTACTACGACCCTGTGGACGACCCGGTCATCATCGAGAGCCCCCGGTATGACCATCTCTTCGACTCACATCGTCGCAAGACGATGAGCCGCGCGGTCGAGCTATCCGAGCAGGTGATCAAAGATGCCTGGGCGAACGCTTTCCCCCACGTCGTCCACGGCGACCTGCACGAGTGGAACGTCCACCTGATCCAGTCACGCCTGTATGCCTTCGACTTCGAGGATGTGATGATCGCAACTCCCGCCCAGGACGTGTCAGTCTGCCTCTATTCGTCCCGGGCCAGCGAGCGGCGCGACGAGATCAGAGCGGCCTACCGTCAGGGGTTCGAGGAGATCGCACCCTGGCCGATAGACGACGACGAGCAGCTGGACGGGTTCCACGCCGCACGACAGATCTTGCTGATGAACTATGCGGCCCGCACCCTCCCGATGGGCGAGGCCGAGGACTATCTCGGCCACGTCTTTCCCTGGTTGAGGCGGTACGTAGACCACTACGGCCAGTAGTCGGGCCTCTGGTTCGATGAGGTTCGCCAACCGCCGCGAGGCGGGAGCGAGGCTGGGGCAGAGAGTCGCCGCCCTGGAACCGGCAGATCCGCTGGTGACGGCATTGCCCAGGGGCGGGGTTCCGGTTGGCTATGAGGTGGCCGTGGCCCTGGGGTGTGAGCTCGACGTGCTGGTGGTGCGAAAGGTAGGTGTCCCCTTTCACCCAGAGCTGGCGATGGGGGCCGTTGCCGAGGGCGATGTCGTCATCAGGAACCATGGGATCATTGCCTCGGTCGGCATCGACGACGAGATGTTCGATGCCCGGGCCATGATGGAGCAGAGCGAGCTCGAGGCGAGATTGAGCAGGTACCGCGAGGCTGCCCCAGCCATCGATCCAGAGGGGCGCACCGCGATCGTCGTCGATGACGGGCTGGCCACCGGGTCCACGGCCCTGGCCGCCATCGCCGTTCTTCGGGCACGTGGTGCCAGTGAAGTGTGGCTGGCAGTCCCCGTCGCCCCGGCCGACGCCATTCCGGTGATTGAGAAGGAGGCCGATCATGTGATCGTGCTCGAGCATCCGCGCCGCTTCATGGCTGTGGGCGCCTGGTATCGGGACTTCAGCCCGACACCGGACTCCGAGGTCATCGGCCTTCTCGCACAGTCACGCCTTTAGCCGACCTTTCATAGTGGCCCGTCGCAGAAATTCTGACGGGGTCTCTCCGGCCCTCGACGGCCCTGGCGGCGTCGAAGTGCTCGCCGCAGCTCCCCGGCTGCGACTGCGCGCTTCTCCTGGCCAGATGTCGCCGATGACTCGGAGACACCCTCGCCCTATTTCAGCGACAGACCACTAGCGTTTCGCCCCCGACTCAGGAGTACGTCCGGATGCCCTCACTTGAGCTCTTTTGCACGATCGAGGCCGACATGGGGAGGAGGATCGTCGGTGACGCACCGGCCGGGATGCGCATCGACTTTCCCTTCAATGGGACCGCGGTGGGTCCGCATTGGGAAAGTGAGCGCCCGGTGAGCGGGATCGACTTCGTCACGATGCGCTCGGACGGGAACATGGCCCTCGACATCCGCGCCACGATCGGCGAGAAACGAGAGACCGTTGGCTATCAGGGTGGTGGAGTGTCGATCATCAGCCCGGATGGGTCGGCCGAGCCACGTGAGTTGATCACCTTTCAAACGGGGAACGAGGACCTGGCCTGGCTCAACAATGAGATCGGGGTGGCCCTTGGCAAGGGCGAGGCCGGAAAGCTGACTGTCGAGGTCTATCTGGTCCGGCCCTAGAGGTTGATCAACCCCGGAAGTCCGGCTTGCGCTTCTCCAGGAATGCCATGACCCCCTCCTTGTGCTCGGGTGTCTTGCCCAGACGGCCCTGCTCTGCCTGCTCCGCTGCCAGTGCCTCCTCCAGAGAAGATGCGGAGGCATTTCTGATCAGCCTTCTCGTCGTCACCAGAGAGTCGGGGACCAGGTCTGCCAGTTGCCCGGCGAGCTCGATGGCCCGGCTCATCAGCTGATCGGGCGGGACCACATCGACACAAAGCCCCAGGCCGCGCGCCTCGTCGGCACTGACCCGCCGGTTGGTCAGGGCCAGCTCCATCGCCCTGGAGGGGCCGAGATGATGGGAAAGCCACCAGGTGGTGCCTGAATCGGGGACCAGGCCTATGGCGGTGAAAGCCGAGGTGAGGAAGGCGTCCTCGGACATCACTCGCATATCGCAGGCGAGGGCCAGGCCGAGCCCGGCCCCGGCGGCTACACCGTTCAGGGCGCCGACGACCGGCACCTGACAATCCAGGATGGCTCTCAAGGCTGGATGGAACACTTCGTCGAGCAGAGCGGCGAGGTCCGGGCCGTCTCCCTCCTCGTAGTGCGGCCGCAGATCGTTGAGGTCGGCCCCGGCGCAAAACGCCCGCCCCGCCCCGGTCAGGATCGCCGCGCGGCCCTTCTCGCCGGCCTGCCCCATGGCCTCGACCAGACCGTGGCCCAGTGTGGCTTCGATCGCGTTGAAGCGGTCGGGCCGGTCCATGGTGATCACTGCGACATCGCCGTGCAGATCGAATCGGACGCTCATGGTTCTCTAGTGGCGGGTTCGCGAAGGGTAATCCCCGAAAATCCAAGCAATTGTGGCCTTTTCGCCTATGGTTAGACGGCACGTCACCAATTTGACGGTGCCAACGTCGACCCACAAGGAGGGCCCGTGAACAAGTCCGAGATGGCGGACAAGCTCGCCGACAAGGCGGACATCTCCAAGGGCAAAGCAGCGGAGATCATCGACCACATCTTCTCCACCAAGCCCGGCGAGGGGATCATCGCCGTAGAGCTCGATGCCGGACGAAAGGTGAACATCACCGGATTCGGCAACTTCGCCACCAAGCACCGTGCTGCTCGTCAGGGTCGCAATCCTGCGACGGGCGAGACGATCACGATCGCAGCGAAGAGGTACGCCCACTTCTCCGCGTCCAAGGGCCTCAAGGACCGAGTCGCCGAGTAAAAGCCCACTAACCGGGATTCGATGGGCCCCGCCTACTGGCGGGGCCCATTACTTTGCGCTCGGCATGCCCCTGGACAACTGGAAACCGCCGGTTGCGATCGCCCATCGTGGGAGCCGCCTGCTCTGGCCGGAGAACACGATGGAGGCCTTCTCTGGCGCCGTTTCCATCGGGTATCGCCATCTCGAGACCGACCTCCACCTGACGCGGGATGGCGTCCTGGTCTGCATCCACGATCACACCGTCGATCGGACCACCGACGGGTCGGGCCCGGTCGGCGAGCGCACCTTCGATGAACTGGCCAGCTTGGATGCCGGTTACCGCCACCACAGCGCCGAAGGGCCTGTGTTTAGGGGCAAGGGGATACAGGTGCCAAGCCTCGAGGAGGCCGTCCTCACCTTTCCCGAGCTGTCGTTCGTGGTCGATCTGAAGACAGAGAACCTCGTGGGACCGCTGAACGACATCATTGATCGGCTCGGCCTTCACGATCGGCTGATCGTGGGGTCGTTCTCCGACCGAAGGCTGGACGAGTTCAGGGCCGTGGCCGGGAGCAGGGTCGCGACCTCGACAGGGGCGGGATTGAGCCGTTCCTGGGTCATGGCTTCGAGGATGGGCCGGGGGGTGAAGTGTGAGGCCCTGGCCCTGCAGCTTCCCCGCACCTCTCGTGGTGTGAGGGTGATCGACAGCCGTCTCGTCGAGGCGGCCCACGGTCTCGGGCTCCAGGTGCACGTTTGGACCGTGAACAAGCCGGTGGAGATGGCCGAACTGCTCGACCTAGGTGTCGATGGGCTCATCACGGACCGGCCCGACCTGCTGAAGGATGTCCTCGAGGAAAGGGGCCTCTGGCACGAACCGCCGGCCCCAGGTAAGACCTCTCCCCGTGGGTAGCATCGCGAGCGGATGATCAGAGTCGCCGCCGCCATTCTGTTCGCCGTCGAGCTTGGGGCCGGCTTCGGGACTGCCACCGCAACAGTGGAGTCGACGAGCGAGGAGAGCATGGTCGTCGACTTGAGGGTGGAGGTCGACGGCGCTCCGGACTCGGTAGTCGCTCACCTCGCGTTGCCCGACGAGCAGACCATCACTATCCCGATGCTGGTCCGCGAGGAGGGGGTGTACGGAGTGACCACAGAGGTCAAGCCGGCGAATTACACGGTGGTGTTCGAGGTGATCGGCGATCCAGGCGCTGAGTCTGACCCGGTCACACTCGGCGAGCTGGGTGTGGATTTCTCGTCCAGCACCGGGACTACCGAGCCTGAAGAGGAGCCCATCAGCTCGGCCACGGAGCAGTGGCTTTGGCTGGGGGTCGCATTGGGGGCAGCCTCGCTATCGGCTCTCGCCTTCTGGGTCCTGGGCGGGCGTGATGAGGCC
>JALDXM010000167.1:0-5571 GCA_032155085.1 Actinomycetota bacterium
CATCGAGGTCCGAGCCGTATGACAGCTCGCCGCCGCCCCATTTCCCCATTGCTATGACGGTGAACCCGGTCGGGTCGCCACCCGATGCCACATAGAGGGCGCCGGCGGCGGCCGCGTCGGCGCTGTCGGTGAGCGACCGCAACGTGGTGACCGTGTCGGCCTGATCGAGAATGTCACGGGCCGCGATCCGCAGCTTTCTCCGCCGAGCCATGCGCCGGATCGTGCCGATCCTGGCGTCAGGATCGGGACGGGACTCGAGCAGCCCGATGAGCCGCTCCGTCTCTTCGGAGGCCCTGCGGATCTCACCCATCAGCCGCTCATCGGCGAGGCGCGCCACGAACTCGGGGACGCGGTCGATGAGGTCGCCGATGAGGCGGCTGGTCCCGAGTAGACGGCACAGCCTCTCCCCGGCCAAAGGGTTCACCTGGAGCAGCGTCACGAGCGCGGCGTGATCGGGTGTGTTGGCGAGGACAATCCGAAGCTGGGCCAGGCCCAGGTCTGGGTCAGGGGTCAATGACAGCCAGTCGAGCATCAGCGGGAGGACTTGATGCATCGCCCGGGAGCGGCGGCTCAGTCCCGATGTCAGCTCCTCCAGTGCCCGTCGAGCCGCATTGACATCGCCGAAGCCAAGCGCCTCGAGCCGGAGGGCGGCCTGCTCGATGCCGAGCCGAGCACTGGGGGAGCCGACCAGGGCGTCCAGGATCGGGCGGAAGTAGAGGCGCTCGTGGACATCCCGGACCACCGATCGCACCTCGGCCAGCCTCTCGTCGAGCTGGCGCGCCGGGTCCTGGGTCATCCCCAGGGAACGGCCCAGCTGAGCCTTCCGCTCCGGATCTGAGGGCAGTTCCTGGGTCTGACGCAGATCCCACAGCTGGATCCGATGTTCAAGATCACGCAAGAACCGGTAGGCGCCATCCAAACGATCTCGGTCCTCCTCGCCGATGAAGCCGAAGTCGGCCAGCGCCTGGAGCGCCTCGAGGGTGCCCGGCTGGCGCAGCTCGGGCTCGAGCCGACCATGGACCAGCTGGAGCAACTGGACCGAGAACTCGACATCTCGGATACCGCCTCTCGACCTCTTGATGTCCGATGGGCGCGCCCCCGCCTCGGCTTCCTCCTTCAGCCTCCTGATATTTCGCAGTGCGTCGACATCTAGGCCTCCCTCCCAAATCACTTTCCCCACCAGGGCCATGAACCGCTCGCCCAGGTCGACGTCGCCGGCCACAGGCCGGGCCTTGAGCAGAGCCTGGAGCTCCCACGACTCGCCCCACCTGTCGTAGTACTGCGCGTACGAGCTCAAACTGCGTGAGAGCGGGCCTGTCGAGCCCTCCGGACGCAGGTCGGCATCGACGATGAGGCCCGACCCGTCGCCGGCCCGGGCGGACAGGGTGGTCACGAAGGCCGCGGCCAGGGCGAGCGCAGCCGCCCTGGAGGCGGTCTCGTCCTCATCGGCGATGTCGTGCACCAGCACGAGATCGATGTCGGAGGCGTAGTTGAGCTCCCTCGCTCCCCATTTCCCCATTGCAATGACGGCGAAGGGAAGATCCTTGGCCAGCGCGTGCCGCTCTACCACGGAGTCCCGCGCCCGTGCCAGCACGTCGCCGGCGAGTCGGTCGATTGCGTCCGAGAATCCGACGGTGGCGTCCCTCATGTCGATCAGGCCGGCGAGGTCATCGGCCGCGATCGGGGTCAGAGCAGCCCGGGCCAACCTCGGGACCGAGTCGTCCGGGGCGATTCCGTCGAGCAGGCCGGGATGCCGGGCAACTGCCTGGCTCAAGGCGCGTGACGCCCCGGCCAGCGCGCACGCCCTGCGGAGTGATGTCTCTTCTCTGACGATCCCGGGTTCGGCCTCGATCATCGGGATCAGACGGGCCCAGGCGCCGGCAGGGTCGGGGCCGCTGGAGACGAGGCGAGTCACTTCGTCCCTCGAATGCTCGTCGGGGACGAGGTGCTCGAGCTTCGAGGCCTCGGGCGGAAGAGGGAGGGACGTCCTGCGCTCTGTCACGGCGACAGGGTATGACGGGGCGTAACGTGGCGTTGTGCCGTTACGTGTCGCCGGGGCCCAGCTGAACCTCTGTGTGGGCGATATCGCGGGCAATGAGCGCCGCATCGCAGAGGCGATGTCCTGGGCAGAGACCGAGCACGCCGATGTGTTGCTCCTCCCGGAGCTGGCGATCAACGGATATCCCCCCGAGGATCTCGTGCTCCGTCCCGACTTCGTCTCTGCCGGCCTTGCCGCCCTGGAGCGTCTGGCGGCGAGGTCCGGCTCCACCACTGTCGTAGTCGGATTCGTGGACCGGTCGCAGGGGCCTTCGCGGGGGGCGGTGGACGCCGAGGACCGGCGTGTCGCCAACGCCGCCGCCATCCTGCGGGAGGGGAAGATCGAGGGCGTTTATCACAAGGTCCTGCTCCCCAACTACGGAGTGTTCGACGAGGACCGCTACTTCGCCGTCGGCCAGGACCCAGCGCGGGTATGGAAGATGGGAGACGTCGAGGCCGGCGTTTCGATCTGCGAGGACATCTGGCTGCCCGATGGCCCGCCACGGGACCAGGCGGAGGCTGGGGCCCAGGTTCTGCTCAACATCAACGCCTCGCCGTTCCACAAGGGCAAGGCCCGGGAGCGCGAGGCCATGATCATCGATAGAGCTCGGGATTCGAGTGTGCCGGTCGTCTATCTCAACCTGGTGGGTGGACAAGACGAGCTGGTCTTCGATGGCTGCTCTCTCGTTGTTGCAGCAGACGGCACGATCGTCCATCGCTCACCACAATTCGAGGAAGACACCTTCGTCGTCGACGTGCCGCTGCCCGGTGAAGCTGTGGCCCCCGGATCAGTCACCGAGCATCTCGGGGTCGAGGAAGAGATATATCGAGCCCTTGAGACCGGTCTGGGCGACTACGTGCGGAAGAACGGCTTCAAGCAGGTGGTGATCGGGTTGTCCGGAGGGATCGACTCTGCTCTCACGGCGGTGATCGCGGCCGATACCCTGGGGGCCGACGCGGTCTGGGGTGTCGCCATGCCCTCTCGATTCTCATCGCAACACTCGATCGACGATGCCCGTGCCCTCGCCGAGAACCTGGGGATCAGGTTCGATGTCATCCCAATCGACGACGTCTACTCCTCTTTCCTGGATGCACTCGGCCCTGTCTTCGCCGGGACAGATTTCGGGACCGCCGAAGAGAATCTGCAGGCCCGTACCAGGGGGGCGATCTTGATGGCCATCTCCAACAAACACGGCCCGATGGTCGTGGCCACCGGGAACAAGTCGGAGATGGCTGCCGGATACGCCACCCTCTATGGGGACATGGTTGGTGGATACGCCGTCCTCAAGGACGTCTTCAAGACAGTCGTCTACGACCTGGTTCGATGGCGCAACAAGGGCAGGGACGACAAGGCGGGGGATGTCATCCCGCAGAGCACCATCGACAAGCCGCCGTCCGCTGAGCTGCGGCCTGACCAGAAGGACTCCGACAGCCTTCCCCCATACGAGGTCCTCGACGAGATCCTTGCCCTCTACGTCGAATCCGATGTGGGGGTGACCGAGATCGTCGAACGCGGCTTCGACCCCGACCTGGTGCGGAGGGTTGCCGGCATGGTCGATCGCAACGAGTACAAGCGGCGCCAGGCGGCACCCGGCGTGAAGATCACGGTCAAGGCCTTCGGCAAGGATCGCCGTCTCCCCATCACGAACCGGCACACAGTCCAGCCCGGATGATGACGGGGCCATGATCACGAGGGTCCTCATCAACGGCGTCGCCTCTGACGGAATGGTCCCGGCCACCGACTCCTCCGTCCTCCGGGGCGACGGGTGCTTCGAGTCCATCAAGGCCTACGCGGGCCGGCCCTTCGCTCTCGATGCCCATCTCGACCGTCTCGAGCGCAGCGCCAAAGCCCTCGATATCCAATTGCCCCTGCGTGAGGACCTCACCAGGTGGGTCGACGAGGTCGCGGCGGGGCACCCCGACGGCGTGGTGAGATTGCTGGTGACCAGGGGATCCGCGGTGCCGGGTGACAGCCAGGATCCACTGACTGTGGTCTTCGCCTTCGACTGGCTGAAGGCCGAAGGCCCGGCCCGGCTGCTTCCGGTTCAGGCGCCGTGGCACTCGGCCGGCGACGAATGGGAGCTGGCCGGTGCGAAGACCCTCTCATATGCCCCCAACATGTCTGCCAGCAGACGGGCCGCTGCCGAGGGATTCGACGATGCCCTGCTGATCACCGTCGAGGCTGTCATCCTCGAAGGGCCGACCTTTTCGGTGGCTTGGGTCGTAGACGGTGTGCTCGAGACGCCCGGCCTCGAGCTAGGCATCCTCGATTCGATCACACGACGGATCATGATCGAGATCGCAGAGGACCTGGGGATTGAGGTGGCGCAGGGCACATGGGACCTCGATCGCCTGCAGATGGCCGACGAGGTGATGGCCGTTTCGACGGTCCGCGAGATTCAGCCGGTCTCGATGGTGGGATCGATGCGATTCCCCGAGGGGCCGGTGACGGCTGACCTCGCCCGTCTTTACTACCAACGGACTTAGCGACAGCCCCTAAGTCCCCCGGGTCGGGCAAGGGTCGGGGTTCTTGCCCGCCACCCAGGCCGCGAGGAGTCGGACGGCCTCTCCACGGGTGAGCACTTGGACTTGGTCCAGCGGAGGGTTGCAATAGTCCCGGGCACCACTGACACGCAGTTGGGTGTCAGCATCCTCGGGCGATGGCAACATGACATCCCGCGTGTCCTCGGTGGCGAGCTTGGGCCGAAGTGTCGACACCAGGGCGTCGATGCGGATCCAGACGGCGACCGAGGCGACATCAGCTTCGGTGAGCCCTACGAGCATCGGACAGTCCTCGGCCGGGGGACAGGCGGGTATCGCTGGGTCGCGCAGCTGCTGGCCTTCGAGCTGAGGCGTCGATTTGTGGGCGAAGAAGTCGGCGACGGTGGCGGCGACATCCGGGCCGGCCACCACATCAGGACAGAAATTGACCGCTGACCCATCACAGGCGAGGAGGACTCCCTGAGTTAGGAGCAGGGCAGCCGCGTCCTCGGCAGGGTTGCCGTCGTCGTCGGCATAGGGCCAATGAGGCTGCGTCGTTGCGATCTCTGTTCCGGCGTACGCGGCCACCAGGCTGGGACGCGGATCGATGGCGTCACCTTCCGGCATGCGCAGCTCGAAATGGAGGTGGGGAACTGTGTCCTCGGCGTTGCCTGAGTCGCCCACCCAGCCGATCAACTCGCCCCTCGCCACCGGGGTCCCGACGGTGAGATCGGGGCGCACTCCGATACCGAGCCCGTCGTCAGTGCCGTATAGATCGTTGTTGAGGTGGATGTAATACGACTGCCAGCCGTCTTGGTGCTCGATGACCGCGTAAGAACCTGCTTTGCCCTGATCGCGGATGATTCTGGCGACCACACCATCAGCCACCGCAAGCACTGGAGTGAGCTTGGGTGCGGCGATGTCGTTCCCGAGGTGTCTGCGGGCCCCACCGTCGCGGTCGGCGCCGAACGGGGAGCCAATCCCGGCATCCCCGGCGAGAGGCCAGGCCATGTCGTAGACGAATGGCTCGCAGGGCAGGGTCGTGGTCGTAGT
>JALDXM010000168.1:0-5520 GCA_032155085.1 Actinomycetota bacterium
TCAGACCATTCTGTGCGGGTTTACCGCGCTTCTAGCCGCGCGAATCCTCACAGAACGACTGCTCACACGTCGAAAGGCGTGTCAGTGAAGAAGTCGGCGGGACGTTGGGCCGGCTCCTTCGACGCCTCCACCAGGCCCAGCCGTTCCCGAATCGCCTTGTAGCCACCGGCCTCGAGCTCCTCTGCCAGCTCGGCGCCTCCGGAGTCGACGATCCTGCCGTCGATCATCACGTGGATGCGGTCCGGGGTGACGTAGCGAAGGATCCGGTTGTAGTGGGTGATCATCAACACCCCCAGGTCGGGTGACCGCATCTCCTCGACCGCTTGCGCCACCTGCTTCACGGCGTCGATGTCGAGGCCGGAATCGATCTCATCGAGCAGGGCCATGCGGGGGCGGAGCACGGCGATCTGGAAGATCTCCGACCGCTTCTTCTCACCGCCGGACAGATCGTTGTTGAGCGACCGGTCGAGGAACCGCTTCATATCGAAGCGGGCTGCCTCGGTCTCGATGCGTCCCTCGGCCTCATCCTCGGACAGGCCACGCTCCTCGGCGGCCTCGAGCAGGAAGTCCCGGAGCGAGACACCCGGGACCTCGGTGGGGTACTGGAAGCTCTGCAGCAGCCCGAGACGGGACCGTTCGTCGACTTCGAGATCGAGCAGGTCGTGTCCCTCGAGCGACGCTGCGCCCGAGACGCGATAGCCGGCCTTGCCGGTCAGAACGTGACAGAGGGTCGACTTACCCGAGCCGTTGGGGCCCATGAGGGCATGGACCTCGCCGAACGGAACGACCAGGTCGAGACCCTCCAGGATCTCTTTCCCGTCGACTCCCGCCGAAAGGCCCTTCACCTCGAGTACGGACGTCATTCCGGCTCCCAGTTCAGATAGGCGATGCCGTCTTCGATCACGACCTCATAGGTGGGCACCGGCTTGGTGGCGGGCAGCGACAGAGGCTTACCCGTGCGAAGATCGAACTCGGATCCGTGCCGGGGGCACTCGACCTCGTAGTCGAATACGAATCCCTCCGCCAGTGAAGCCTCCGCGTGGGAGCAGCGGTCACCTACCGCGAAGACCTCGTCGCCGATCCGGAAGAGGGCAATGCGCTCCTCACCTATGGCGACCCTCACGCCGCGATCGCGGGGCAGGGTGTCCAGGGCGCCGATCTCGACCTTCATGCCACCCTCCCCTCCGCCTGGGCGGTGACGAAGCGGCGGAACACCTCTTCCGATACCGGCTCTTCCAGGCCCTCGATCGGCATCCGGTCGATGACCTCCTGGAAAAAGCCACGAATCAGCAGACGCTCGGCCCGCTCCAGGCTGAGGCCGCGACTCCGCAAGTAGTAAAGGTGCTCGGGCTCCAAAGGCCCCACCGAGGAAGCGTGGCCACAGATGACGTCGTTGCAGAGAATCTCGAGGTTGGGGACCGAATGGGCCTTGGCGTTTTCGGAGAGCACCAGGTTGCGGTTGGTCTCGAAGGTGGAAGTCCTCGCTGCGTCTTTCTCTATGCGGAGCAGGCCGGTGAACACGCTCTGTGCGTCGTCCTCCACGGCCCCCTTCAAAAAGACATCAGAGGTGGTGCTCCGACCCTGATGGTCGATGAGCATGCGGTAGTCGAGGGTTTGGTCGCCTTCGCCGAAGTACAGGCCGACTACCTCGGACGATGATCCGTCGCCGACCAGGCTCACTCCGAGATCCAGACGACCGAGACGGCCGCCCAGACCGATCTCGCCGATTCGTGAGGTCGAGTCCCGGCCGAGGGTCGCCCGCTGATGTACCACCATCGAGGCGGCATGGTCTATGCTCTGGACCGAGAGGAAGCGGAGACGACCGCCGTCGCCGACCTCGAGATCGACTCTGGGGACCATCAAAAGGTTGGCGCCGTCGGCAGACCGGTAGGCCACGAGCAGCCTCGCCTCGGCATCCGAGCCGACCCGGACTTGTACGTGAGGAAAGGAAGCGGTGCCGGCCGTTGTGGCGTGCACCTCGACCACCAGCGGTGTTTCCATGACCGTGCCCGGCTCGACGTCGATCAGCACACCCTCGGTGGAGAAGGCGGCATGGGCTGCGGTCAGCTTGTTGTGGTCGACTGGGACCAAGGTGGGAAACCCTGGATCGCTGTCCAAACTCGAGAGAAGAGGCACCCTGGCGGGATCTGATTCATGCTCCAGGACCTGCCCGTCCACGATGAGGACATGCCCTGAACGCTCAGGGAGCGACGGCACGAAGGGGTCCGGCTCCAGTGGGTCCCCGGGCGCCCTCACCGGCTCGAGATCGTTGAACGAATGTTCGAAGTCGACGTATCGCCAGTCCTCTTCGGCGCCCGTGGGCTCTTCCAGGCCGGCGAAAACCCGATAGGCAGCCTCCATCTCAGAACGTCGCCAGCCAGGGGCGGCAGCCGAGATCTCGGCCAAATGCTGCTGATCGAACGCGGTCAAACGATGCTCCGGGAGGGTCCATCGAATGGTATTTCACCTATGGCCATAGTGCGAACTCCCGGAGCTGCCCATCTTCCCCGGATGCCAGTCAGTCGACCTCGAGGGCGTCAACGGTGACGTCCGATGTCGAATTCCACAGCATCCAGCCCAGACCGAACTCCTCCGCCGCCTCGATCTGGTCCCGCACCTGCTCGGGGGTGTAGCTGAAGTCCTGGAGCCAGGGCCGGACCACCACATTTCGAGGCAGCCGAGTCATCCCATCCTCGAGAGCGTTGGTCACCATCGGCCCTGGATGGTCATTGGGCTCTTCGAACTCATACCAACCCGTGTCGTAATGGGAGGGATAGACCATGGGCGAAGCGACGTCCACGATGTTGGTCACGTCCTCCCAGCGCTGGCCGATCCCGCCGTCGTCGACGCCAGGGGCTGTGATGAAGCCAAATACATCGGCACCCACGGCGCATCCCATCGGGTGGAGGAGGGCGACCGCTTCCTGGAGGAAGCCGATGATTGTCGTGGTCCTCGTCTCCAAGTCGATCCCACCGTCGAACGTGGTGGAATCAGTCCTGTCATCCGGGAACCTGATGTAATCGAACTGGATCTCATCCACCCCCATCGAGCATGCCTCCTCGGCGAGGGCGAGCCCGTAGGCCCGGGCAGCGGGGTCGGTCGGGTCGAGGAAGTACTGGCCACGGGAGAGGTAGGGCGTGTTGGTGGCGGCGTCCCACACCGCCATCTCAGGCTTGGCCTGCACCGCAACGGGGTCATTGAAGACAACTATGCGCCCGATCAGGTAGAGGTCCGCCTGTTCGGCGCGTTCTGAGATCGCACTCAAGTCGTACGCGTTGTGCACCGCACCCACCTCTGTGGCAGTGGGGTCCGAACTGTTGTAGTAGACGAAGCCCTTTTCGTCCTTGAGATCGATCATCAGGGCGTTCAGCTCGGTCGTCTCCGCCATCTCGAAGAAGCGGTCGATGTCGTCCCTCGCCGCCACGCCTCCGATATGGACGGCGCGGGCGATGAATGGAGCCAGCTCGACGACCGTCTCCCCGGCTCCGCCGTCCCATTCGAAACTGGTCGGTATCCACGCCGGTCTGCTCACATCGACCGGACCTGGCTCAGCGCCACGAAGGCTGATCTTCCCCTCGGCGTCGGTGGTGCCTGAGGCGGGACCGGCCACGACCAGGGCAGATTCCACCGGCTGACCCTCGGCGTCGAGCACCCGGCCTCGGAGGATCCTCGCCTTGAGGACCACATCGAACACTGCATCCGGACGTTCCGCGATGGTGACCGTCTTGGCGACATGCCCTGCAGCGCTCACCTCGAGGACGGTGGATGCGCGGTTCCACTCCACGGCCACGGTTCCGTCGTCCGCGGTGGTCCCAACCTGACTCTCATTGACGTCGATCGACGCCGCTGCGATGGGAACACCGGCGTCGTCCAGCACCCTGACGGTGTAAGGAGTTTCACGCCCGAGCAGGGACCAGCCTGCCCACAATGCCCAAACGATGGTGAGCGCCACCAGCAATCGAAACTGCGTACGACGCGCCACTGAGCGACAGAGGGTACTTCCCGAGGTTACCTAGAGGTGAAAACCGCCTGCCAGGTGTGAAAACCGTTTGCCACTTTCATCCAGGGTGGTTAGTTTTCCACAAGGGGTTTGACAGGAGGGCCGGATTTGGGGAAGGCCATAAGAGCCAAAGACGCCAGGCCCGAGCGTGGCTCGAGCCCGGCTGACACCGTCGGTCTGTATCTCGACGAAGTCTCAGCCCATCTCCTCCTCACCGCCGAGGACGAAGTCCATCTCTCGCGTGCCATGGAGCTGGGCAAAAAGGCCAAAGCCACGCTGGAATCGGGTGATTACGAGAGAGCGGACAAGGCGAAGCTGATGCGTCTCGTCGCCGAGGGCGACGAAGCCAAGATGACTTTCATACGCTCCAACCTCCGTCTGGTGATCTCCATCGCCAAGAGATACACCGGCCGGGGCCTCGACCTTCTCGACCTGATCCAGGAGGGAAATCTCGGTCTGATCAGGGCTGTGGAAAAATTCGACTGGCGCAAAGGCTTCAAGTTCTCCACATACGCCACCTGGTGGATCCGCCAGGCCATCACGAGAGGTCTGGGCAACAACGGCAAGACCATCCGGCTCCCGGTGCACATGGTGGACGTGGTCCGCACCGTCCAGGACACCCGGCAGAGCCTCCACGACAAGTACCACCGGGCACCCACCCTCGAAGAGATCTCAGAGGCCTCGGGACTCGACACCGAACGGGTGCTGGCAGCCCTGGAGGCCCCGGCAGAGACGGTGTCACTTGACCGGCCAGTTGGTGAAGACGGGGACGCTTCGCTTCAGGACTTCGTCGAGGATGCAAGTGCTGTCGACCCCGAGGCTCGTGCCGCCGCCGCTTGGCGTCGGGACCGGCTCATCAAGGCTCTGCAGATCCTCGATCAGGAAGAGCAGCAGGTCTTGTGGCTTCGTTTCGGGCTCGACGGCGACGAGCCGTGGACCCTGTCCGACGTGGGCAAAGTCATCAATTCGACCCGGGAACGGGTTCGTCAGATCGAGGCCAGGGGCCTGGCGAAGCTCCGCCACCCCAGCTGCGACATCGATCTACAGGCTTTGCTGTAGCGGTCTGTCACCGCCCTCTGTTGATAACAACCTCGATCGGCTGCGGTTCTTTGGTGACGGTGTCTTCGGTGAAGACGGACTCGCACCTGGCACAGACGAACCGCAGCCCGACTAGGACCCCGTGCTCGTCCCGATCCATTCCAAGGAGATTGGCTTCCTCATGCCCGCATTTCGGGCAAGAGAAGCCCACTGCAAGATTCATCGTTCTATCCCTCCAGACGTCGTGACCTACGACGCAATGTCGATTTTCGGAGGTGGCAACGACTCCTGGCAGGGGGAATGGTCCCTTGGGGGTACTCCCCCATGATTCGGTCTACGTTTTGCGGAGAGCTCGTTCCAGTCGGGCGAAGCCTTCGTCGGCTTCCTCCTCGGTGATGGAGAGCGGTGGAGCGAGCCGTAGCGAGTTCCCGTAGAGACCACCTTTGCCGATGAGAAGGCCTTCTTCCCGGGCTGCCTCCAGG
>JALDXM010000169.1:0-5473 GCA_032155085.1 Actinomycetota bacterium
GGCGTGGCCGTTGACTCTTGCAACCGTGGGTTTGCCCCCGCGGTGCATGAGGCGGAACAAGTCGGCAAAAGCGCCCCTGGCCCGGTGCAGCCCCACCGCCTCATCCACGAATGCTGAGGACAAATCGCCACCGGCCGAGAACACATCTCCGGCCCCGGTGTAGACGAGGACACGGACCTCTGGGTCGTCCAGACCTCTCCCGGTCGCCTCGAACAAGTCCTCCATCGTCGCCACCGAGATCGGGTTGCGCCGCTCGGGGTCTGAGATGGTGATCGTCGCCCGCCCTTCACCGGCTTCGTATTCGACCAAGCGTTGGCCCCTTCTCGCTGACTCAGTTGACACACGTATTACCGTCGGATGACATGCTATGGCTGGCCATCGTCTTGTTCATCGCCCTGGCGATGGCGGTGCTGCGCGGGGGCCGTCTCTCCAACCTGGGCGATATCGAGCTCCGTTACTGGTGGCTCTTGCTGGTGGCCCTCGGGCTCCAGGTTGCCACCACCTGGCTTCCCGACAGCAGCTGGGCAGAAGGTCTTGGGCTGGCCATGGTGCTGATCTCCTATGTGCTGCTCATGGGCCTGGTTCTGATCAACCGAAGCCGCCCCGGGATGTGGCTCGCCGGGCTGGGCGTGCTCATGAACTTCACCGTGATCGCCATCAACGGGGGGATGCCGGTGCTGGCTGAGGCCGCCGAGGTCGCCAGCGGTTTCACCATCACCGCACCCGATCTATCGGGCTCGTACAAGCATGTGATCCTGGACTCGAGCTCCCTTCTAACCGCATTCGCCGATGTGATCCCGATGCGCATCGCCGGGATCGGTCAGGTGATCAGCCTGGGGGACGTCTTCCTCGCCGTTGGTTTGGGTCGCTTCCTGGAGCACGAGCTCCGCCGGCCACGCCGTTACTTCAAGCGTGGCGCCCACGCCCAGCCAGGGTCGGCCAGCAAGACCTAAGCGCGGACGGGGGTGAGGACGCCCCTGGCCTCGAGGATCCTGCGCAGCGAGGCGACCACCTCAGGGTCGTAGTCGTAGGCAGCTCCACCGTGGAGCACCTCGAGCGCCTGAAGTGGAGACTGGCCCTCGAGATGCACCTGCCAGTCGTAGGCGGCGGCGACCTTCACGATGCGCGAGACCTCAGACACGTCGGGATCTGACTGCTCACCGGGCTTCCGATAGGGCTCGTATTGATGACGGACATGAGTGGCGACCCGGCCGAGGTAGGGCGACTCGGCGATGATCTCCGAGCTCCAGCGGGCGATGTCGTCGTTGGTGTACCCGTGATGCACGATCTGGGGCTCGTTGAGACTGACCCGACCGATGTCGTGCATCAGCCCGGCGTATTCGACCTCTTCTACCTCCACGGGCCCGAGCCCGATCTCCTTGGCGATGGTGGCGGCGAGATCGGTCGTCCGGTCGGCGTGGCCGTCAACTCCGAGACCTGAGACCTCGGGGATGCGGGCAAGCGCCCTGATGGTCTGCTTGTAGGTGACCTTGGTCTCCTGGAACCGCTGGAAGGCGAGGTGGGCGAACGAATACGGGAGGAGAGCGATGGGAAGCGCCCACCATTGAATCTCGGGCCAGAGCTCGCCAAAGAGACCACCGGTCAGGGCCAGCCCGAGGAACACATTCAGGTCGTGGATGAGCGAGCGTGCCAGGTAGGTGCGTGAGAGCTCCCGCTTGCCCACCACGAGCATGGCCCGCAGGAAGACCTCGACCGCGATCCACGCCACCAGCGCGATCATGAACGGCACCAGATCCTCCCACTGTCCCGAAAGTGTGGTGAATGGACCGGTGCGCAAGGCCGAATAGACCGTGGCATAGGTGACGTAACCGGCGAATCTCCGCACCAGGGTGGGGAGCAACTCGGTGTGCTTCTCACCACGCGAGTAGCGCAGCGCCCAGACGATGCCAAGACCGAGTCCGTAGACCGCGATACAACCGGCCAGGTCCACGTCGAATGTCGGGCCCAGCACCATCGGCAGTGCCGCGGCAACGGCAAGGCCCACCGTGAATCGGTTGCCCGAGTTGGAGACAGGAACGTTGACCATGGAGGCAAGGACCAGCGCCGTCACCCCGGCCAGGATCGTGGTTGGCTCGCTGAAGGCAAGCGTTGCCGCGTAGAGGCCCACCCCGGCCACTACGACGACATACATCCATGACACCAGGGCCAGCGTGCGCGGGCTCCAGCTAGCCATGGATCGTCAGCTCCGGCTCTTCGGCGAGGCGGCGGGCCATCTCTTCGTCATTCACATGTGGCGCACCCCAGCGACGCCCGGTCTTCTCCAAAGCGCTCTCGAACGCATCGACCACATCCGGGTGGAACTGGCCTCCTGAGTTCTTGCGCAGCTCCGCGATTGCGTATTGCTGCGAGAGCGCCATCCGATAAGAACGGGCCGAGGTCATGGCGTCGAAGGCATCGGCAACAGCGACGATGCAGGCCTCCAATTGGGGGGCCTCTCCCTGTCTGTGGCTGCCGCCCCCATACCCGCTTCCGTCGAAGTTGCTGTGATGCCCCGAGGCGATCTCCACCATCGGCTGCAGGAAGTCGACCTCGGCAAGGATCTCCTCGACCAGTTGGGCATGGGCCTTCATCTCGGCGTACTCGTCCGGGTCGAGGCGGCCACGCTTTCGGATCAGCTCGGTGGGGACGGCCAACTTGCCCAGATCGTGGATCAGGGCAGACCAGCGCAAGGTCTCGAGTTGGGTCCCGTTGAAGCCCATCTCCTCACCGATCATCCGGGCAAAGAAGGCCACTCGCTCGGTATGCCCTCTTGTGTACATGTCCTTGGCCTCGAGGGTCTTGACGAACCCATTGATCGATCCAATGTGGGATTCGCGCAGCTGGGCGAAGGCATAGAGCGACATGTGCCCGATCGCGTAGACACCGACGATGAAAACCGCGATTGCTTGGTTGTCGGCGATGTAGAGGGCAGCACCGATGAGACCGCCGACCAGACCCATGGCCACCTGGCCCCCGAAAAGGACCGGCATTTGAGACCAGGGCTCGAGGTTGTCACGGCCGAAGACCACCCGTACCGCATGCCGGACCAGGACCGTCTGCACCGTGGTGTAGGCGAGGGCAGCCAGGGCCGAGACCCACAACACTTGGACCAGCGAGCTCGGGATGTTGCGCAACCCATCCAGGTTCAGGTCGAGGATCCATCCGGCGACGGCGCAGGCAGTGACTATCTGCCCGAAGTTGGCCACCGGCTGGAACCACCGCTTCTCCTTGAAATCGAGCGGTGTGAACAGGGCGAGGGCCCCCATAAGGGCCAGCCCGAACATGGCGTCCGACTCAGGTCGCATGGCGAGATAGACCCCGGCGCTCATCGCCACCATCACCGACGACGACTGAAGCATCCGGTCGTTAACTTCGACGGCGAAGAATTCGAGGAGGATGAAAAGGACGGCGAAGAGGGCCCAGGCCGGCCAATAGGGCGTGTCAGACAGGATGAAGGAGGCGACGAGGGCGATGACACCCATCAAGAAATAGGGCACAGCGATGCGAACCCTGCGCTGCACCGTCGGGCGGAGACGTCCAAACCAGCCCCGCACCGGTCTTGTCCTACCTAGCCTCATGAGCCCCTCTGTGACATGTTCGTGACCATTTGGTGAGCCGGCGCCGTTTATCAGCCGATTCGGGTGCCAGCGAGCACTGAGTCCAGGCTCGCGACACGGTCGAGATTACGGGCCAGAATTGCCTTCATCCTTGGGCGCTCACCTGTGGTGCCGTATTCCACCGGCGTTGTGTGCCGATGTTGACGATCCGCTCCGCTAGTGGATCGATGGGCGTCCGGTACAAGGCCGACGTCTGACGCCGGTCTCACCTCTTTCCCCGGCAAATGATCTGACGGGGAACCTTTCACATGTCAAAAGGCCCCTGACTTCGCCCGCCATAGGCCGGACAGACGGGGTCTAGGACCTCGGCTGCCCCACGTAGCCCAAATATGCCTTCCAGCCGCCCGCAATCTAGAGCCTGCCCAGACCTTGAACAAGAGGAAATGAGCCGGGATGCATTACGGACTTGACCCTCGAACTGTACGCTGGACGGCCATGGACTTGCTCGCCCTCCAGGAAAAGATAAGCCGTATCGATGGCGTCGAGGCTGCACGGATCGTAGCCGGCAACGGACACATAGAGGAGATCCACGTCCTGGCACGGCGGAACAAGCCCCCTAAACAGGTGGTCCGGGACGTTCAGTCGCTCAGCCAGGCCCTCTTCGGCGAGGAAATCGATCGCCGCGTGGTCTCAGTCGTGCAGCTGGCCGATTCCGACCTGGACATCGGCTTTCGCCCTGCGCTCATCGATGTCGGCGAAGTCCTGGATGGCTCACGGGCCGAGGTCACAGTCAGTCTTCGCTGGCAGAACGAGGTCTTCACCGGGTCGGCGAAGGGCGCGGCTGCGATGGCCACTCGCCCCCGTCAGATCGCCGATGCAACGCTCGACGCCGTCAGACAGGCCATTCGCCATGACACAGCCCTTGCGGTGTCGTCGATGGATATCGCCAGCCTGGGCGGGCGACGGGTCGCAGTTGCACAGGTGGTCGTGGTGACCGAGGCCACCGAGCGTCATCTGATTGGCTGCGCGTACGTCGAGGACGAAGAGTCGAGAGCCGTGGTGCGTGCCGTGCTCGACGCCTTGAACCGCGTCCTCCCTGATCTCAAGTCGCCCTGAACGGAGCGGTCGCAACTCCGCATCACCTCTCCACCGAATCGGCGGTGCACGTGCTTCGCGCCGGTGGGAACGCGGTCGACGCCGCCATCGCCGCCACCGCAACCCAAGGGGTGGTCGCTCCGGAAACCTGTGGCATCGGTGGGGATCTCTTTGCCCTCGTCCATCGGTCTGGATGGGAGATGCCGCGTGCCTTGAACTCCACCGGGCGGGCGGGCTCAGGGGCAGACTCGAAGAAACAGCGCCATGGGTCGTCGAATGTGATCGGGCGTGATGACCCTCTGTGTGTCACCGTGCCCGGATGTGTGGATGGATGGGCCGCACTGTCTGCGGAGCTGGGTCGTCTGCCACTGGCGGAATGCCTGGCTCCGGCCATTGCCCGGGCTTCAGACGGCTTCGAGGCCTCCACCGAGCAGACAGCGAAGTTCGGTAGGGAGGCCGACATCTACGCACTGCATCCGGCGATCAAGGATCTGTATCCCGGAGGCCGTGTCGTGAAGCGGGGAGAGCTAGTGACCCGGCCCGCTCTGGCCGCCACCCTCGAAGCCATTGCCGGCGATGGTCGAGAGGCGTTCTATCGCGGCCAGCCTGCCGATGACATCGTCGAAGAACTGGGCGGTGTCATTACAGCCGATGACCTCGCTGCTGCGCACGCCGACTGGGTTCAGCCCATCTCGTGTCAGGTCGGTGAGCTCCAAGCCTGGACCCTGCCTCCCAACTCGCAGGGTTATCTCGGCCCCGCCGCGCTGGCAGTCTTCGAAATGCTCGAGCCGCCAACGGATCCGGCTGATCCCGTGTGGTGG
>JALDXM010000170.1:0-5462 GCA_032155085.1 Actinomycetota bacterium
GGCCGACACAGTGGAAGCGCTCGAGGAGACACTTCGTCCCGGGACCGCCTGAGCGACATGGCGGATCCGATCCGCGTCCAGAAAGCGATCTCGGCTGCCGGGTTGATGTCTCGTCGGGCCGCCGAGGACCTGATCAGACAAGGCCGCATATCCATCGACGGAAACCGCGCGGATCTGGGAGACCGGGTCGATGTCAGCACGCAGACAGTCGAGCTCGACGGAGCTCCCATCCCGGTGAACCCGGCCCTGGAAACCCACTTGCTCTACAAGCCGGGTGGAGTCATATCTTCGGCCTCTGATCCCGAGGGGAGACAAACAGTCGTCGATCTGGTCGGTGGGCCAGTGCGTCTATACCCCGTAGGGCGGCTTGACTACGACTCGGAGGGCTTGATCCTGCTCACCAACGACGGAGAGCTCGCCAACCGGGTCACTCATCCCCGCTACGGGATCCGCAAGACCTACATGGCCCTGGTCGAGGGCAGCCCTGGTAGGAAGGAGATCCGGTCACTTCTGGAGGGGGTGGAGCTCGACGACGGGCAAGCGCGGGCAATTGCCGCTCGGGTGGTGGGCCGGGAAGGGGTTTCGACCCTCATAGAGCTCGAGATGGGCGAGGGGCGCAACCGTGTGGTGAGACGCATGTTCGACGTCCTCGGGTATCCGGTGACACGTCTGGTTCGCACCGCCATTGGGCCGATTTCGGACCGAGCTTTGAAGCCGGGTGAATCTCGCCGTCTCGGAGCTGATGAGATTCGGCAGCTCCTTGCGTCGGGCTCACCGGAGGCCTCATGACGGGATACATGCCGGTAGAGCCCGCACGAGGACCGATAGATGCGTCGGTGCGCCCGCCCGGGTCCAAGTCGCAGACCATCCGTGCCTTGATCGCAGCGTCCCTCGCCAGCGGTCAGTCCCGACTGGCCGGGGCACTGGATTCGGATGACACGAGGATTGCTGCGGCTGCCGTCGAGAAACTCGGGGCCCAAGTCGAGGTCGAGGCTGACTCCTGGGCCGTGGAAGGAACCGGTGGCCATCTCCGCCATCCCGACACCGCCATCGATGCCGGTGCGTCTGGCCTGACTGCCCGCTCCATGATCGCTGTCGCGTCTCTGGTGGATGGCCCCGTGACCGTGGTCGGAAGAGATCGTCTCCCGGAACGACCTATGGGGGGATTGGTTCAGGCACTGAGCGATCTGGGTGTGGATGCGGTCTCCCGGGCCGGGCATCTGCCGGTGATCGTCACGGGCACCGGCAGGCTCCCCGGCGGCGAGGTAGAGGTTGATTCGAGTCAGACGAGCCAGTTCGCCAGTGCCCTGCTCCTCGCCGCCCCGCTCGCCGAAAGCGCCCTCAGCGTTGTGCCTGTGGGTCTGAGCGGGTCACATCGCTATCTCGAGCTCACTCTCGCCACCGTCAATGCCTTTGGGGGCCATGCGGCTGCCGGAGATCCTGGCATCGAAGTGGAGCCGACCGGGTATGTCTCGGCGCACTACGCCATCGAACCGGACGCTTCGGCTGCGGTCTATCCAATGGCTGCCGCCGCAGTTGCCGGCGGGAGGGTCACGATCGAGGGGCTGGGGTCGGCGTCGCTTCAGCCCGACCTCGAGATCGCTCGAGTCCTTGAGACGATGGGATGTGTGGTGACACAGTCAGACCGTCGAACCACTATCGAGAGCGGGGGAGGGGCGCTGCTGCCGCTGGACGTCGACCTGTCGGGATCACCCGACGGCGCCTTAGTGATCGCGGTCGTGTGCCTGTTCGCCAACGGGGCGAGCCGGCTCAGAGGCTTGGGATCGTTGCGATTCAAGGAGTCCGACCGACTCGCAGCCATGGCCACCGAGCTGGCCCGCTTGGGCGCCGGGGCTCGTGTCGAAGGTGACGAGCTGATCATCGAGCCGGGGACGCCCCGGTCCGGAAGGGTGGACACATACGGCGACCATCGCATCGCGATGGCGCTTTCGATCGCCGGGCTTCGCGTCCCAGGGCTGGAGATCGCCGATCCCGAAGTGGTGTCGAAGACCTGGCCCGGGTTCTGGGACATGCTGTCCGAGTTGACGAGGGCGTCCTGACGAAACCGTCGCGCAGCGTTGGGCCGCGCTAGGTTCCCACGGCGCGGAGTGACAGGCCCGGTCCCAACAAGCCCCCATTGTCCGAATACCCCCATAAGGACACCCTCTGGAGGCCGGGCCTCCTCCGCCGGCCGATAGGCGCCACGCCCCGTGACAGACCTCATCGTGACCCTCGACGGCCCGGCCGGGACCGGCAAGAGCACGGTGAGCAGGGAGGTGGCGGAACGGCTCGGCGTGCCCCGTCTCGACACAGGTGCGTTCTATCGGGCGGCCGGCCTGGCCGCGCTGCGCGCCGGTGTCGACCTGGATGACCACGAGGCAGTGGCCGATGTCGTGGCTGCCATCACACTCGACCAGGAAGGCGGCCGGATGTTTCTCGATGGGGAGGACGTCTCGGACGAGATCCGCAGCCAGAGTGCAACCGAGGCGTCGTCGAGAGTCTCGACCCATCCTGAGGTCAGGGGTTTGCTCGTTGTCTATCAGCGGGAATGGGTGGCCCGCCACGAAAACAGGGCGGTGGTGGAGGGCCGTGACATCGGCTCAGTGGTGTTCCCCGACGCGACCCTCAAGGTTTATCTCGATGCAAGCCCTGAGGTCAGGGCGGAGCGTCGGGCCACTCAGACGGGATTGAAAAGCGCCGATGTGCTCGAGGAGTTGAGTGATCGGGATCATCGTGACACGACGAGGGACGCCTCACCCTTGATCGTGCCGGAAGGGGCAGTCGTCATCGATACCTCCGACATGACTATCGACGAGGTCGCGGACCGGATCGTCGACCTGGCCGAGGGAGCCGCGGCCTGAGGCCGCAAACAGGTTGGGTGGGGCTCCTCCCTACCATTGCCCCATGACCGTCGAAAGGGTGCTCGTCGCCGAGCCACGTGGCTTCTGTGCCGGTGTGGAGATGGCGATCAAGGCTCTGACCTGGATGACCCGCATCTTCGACGGGCCCGTCTACTGCTATCACGAGATCGTCCACAACGAGTGGGTTGTGAAGGCATTCGAGGGTGTCGGAGTCGTATTCGTCGACGATATCGAGCAGGTCCCCGAAGGAGCCCCGGTGATGCTTTCGGCTCACGGATCCGCTCCGGATGTCGTGGCGGGAGCAGCGGCCCGGGCCGCCGTCGTGATCGATGCCGTCTGCCCCCTGGTGACCAAGGTCCATCACGAGGTCAAGCGGATGGCCCGAGACGGCTTCGACATCATCTACGTCGGTCATGAAGGTCACGACGAGGCGGTGGGAACGGTCGCCGAGGCTCCTTCAGCCATAAAGCTCGTCGAACCGGAGACGGGGCTAGGCGACTATCGCCCCACGGACCCGGACAAGGTGGCTCTCCTCGCCCAGACCACGTTGGGAGTACATGAGTGGATGGCGGTGATGGACGACGCCCGGCTCCGCTTCCCCGATCTCCAGATGTCCCGTAAGTCTGACCTCTGTTACGCCACCACGAATCGTCAGGAGGCCGTCAAGCAACTGGCGTCGGAGTGTGACCTCGTGCTGGTCGTCGGGTCTCACAACTCGTCCAATACCCAGGCCCTGGTCAGGGTGGCCCGGGACCATGGCGTGAAGGCACACCGTATCGACTCCGCAGGGGACATCGATACCGCGTGGCTGGACGACGTCGCGGTCGTCGGGCTGACGGCCGGGGCATCGGCCCCGGATCATCTGGTCCAAGAGGTCATCGACCGCCTCGCCCCTATGCACGGATTCGAGCTGTGGTCCGCCATCGAGGAACAGGAATACTTCCCTCTCCCACCCCAGCTCCGCTCATTCGTGACGACACTCCAGCATCTGGTCGAAGCCGGGGTGACGGCCCGAAAGCCCGGCCGCGACGGCTGGCTGCAGCGCGATCGGGAGTGGACTGCGACTGAGGCCCTCGAAGTCGTCAGCGCCTGATCCGGGCGGGCCGCGCCAAAATGATCTCGAGGAACTCTGATTGAGCCAGCTACCTGTCGTCGTTGTCGTGGGGCGCCCCAACGTGGGCAAATCGACCCTGGTCAACCGGATCATCGGGTCGAGGTCCGCCGTCGTCGAGGAGCTGTCGGGCGTGACCCGTGACCGGCGCGAGTTCGAAGGTGACTGGGCGGGCCGGGACTTCATCGTGGTGGACACCGGAGGATGGGAGATGAAGCCATCCGACGATATGGGCGCCTCGATCAAAGAACAGGCCGAGGCAGCCGTTTCCGGGGCGGATGTCGTGATCTTCGTGGTCGACGGCACCAGCGAGCTGACCGACGACGACACGGGGGTGATCTCGGTTCTGCGGGCAGCCGACATCCCCGTTGTGCTTGCCGCCAACAAGATCGACAACAACGAGCTCGAGGGCAACATCGATCGTCTGTGGGGTCTAGGGCTCGGAGAACCGCATCCCATCAGCGCATATCACGGACGGGGAGTGGGTGAGCTGCTCGATGTCGTCGTGGCTGCGTTCCCGAAGGAGGTCGTCGAGGCACCAGCCGACCAGATCCCGCGGGTGGCCATTGTGGGGCGGCCCAATGTCGGGAAATCGACGTTGCTCAACAAGTTGGTCGGCGACCGTCGCGTGATCGTCTCGGAGGTCCCCGGCACCACCCGGGATCCGATTGATGTGGACGTGGAGCTGGACGGCAGCCGATACCGGCTGATCGACACCGCGGGCATCCGTCGCAAGCCACAGATCACCGAAGATGCGGATTTCTACGCAGTCCTGCGTGCCAGGGACGCGCTCCGGACCGCCGATGTCGCGTTGCTGTTGGTCGACGCCACCGATGGTGTCACCCATCAGGATCAGCGCATCGCGGCCGAGGTCGTCGAGGCGGGGGTGGGCTTGGTGATCGTGCTGAACAAGTGGGATGCCCTCGACGACGAACAGCGTGAGTGGACCGAGAAGTCCTTGCCCGATCGGTTCGGGTTCGTCGGATGGGCGCCCGTCATCCGTATGTCGGCCCGGACCGGGGCCCGGATCCAGCGGCTGCCGGCCGCCATCGAGACGGTGCTGGAGAACCGGGTGACGCGCCTGCCCACCGGCCATCTCAATCGGGCGGTGCGAAAGTGGGCGGCGGCACACCCGCCACCGGTCCGAAAAGGGCGCCGGCCCAAGATCCACTACGTGGTGCAGGCGGGGACCGCCCCGCCGACGTTCGTTGTCTTCCTCTCTGGTGGCACCCTGGGTGACGATTACCTCCGCTTCCTCGAGAACCGCCTTCGTGAGGAAGCGGACTTCACAGGTAATCCTCTCCACATCCTGGCCAGAGCGGGGGAGCGAAGGTGAACGACGACCAGCTTCCGGGAGCCGACGGCCCCCAGGGAGAGGCGGAGGTTCCAACTCCTTTCAGTTTCAAGCTGATGGTCGTCCTGGCGGTCATCTACCTGGGATGGAGGCTGGTCCAGGGCATCATCTGGCTCATCGACCAGCTGGCCTGACC